>JBLMZZ010000096.1:0-9466 GCA_050259095.1 Omnitrophica WOR_2 bacterium
CTTTTGTTCTTCTTTGAACACCCACTTGTTCAAAACCGTACATCATACGTAAGCTTACTTATTATATTCTCCTGTATCATTGATAGTTAAGTAATGGCACTTTATTTGGTCACATTAATATGACCAACACCACCATCAGATGTTACATAACTACCTTATGCTCGTCTTCAGGGATTTTAAGAAACAGCCCGGTTTCTACTTTACCAATGTTTTTAGTCTGGCTATTGGTATTGCTGCATGCTTGATGATAGTAGGTTATGTGAGATATCATCGCAGTTACGATAAGTTGTCGCCAGATTATGCAAATACCTACCGTATTCAATATAGCCGATGGGGTGAAAATGATGACAGGGTGGAGTTTGCAAGTGCATCACCAACTATTGGTCCTGTCATTAAAAGTCAATTTCCTGAGGCACTTTCCTATGCCAGAGCATACAAAGCAGAAGGCGTTTTCTTTTACAAGGATAAGTATTTTAAGGAAGAGAAGGTGTTTAGATCAGAATCTGCCATCTTTGACCTCTTAGGGATTAAAGTCATTAATGGCAACAAAGCTGATTGTTTGGATGATCCTTCTTCAGTTGCTCTTTCTTACTCTATTGCCCGAAAGTACTTTGGGAATGAAGACCCTATTGGTAAGATTATCAGCTATAATAAACGCGACAATCTGTTGGTCAAAGCAGTGTTTGAAGACCTTCCTGAAAATACACATATAAAAGTCGATATACTAACATCATTACAAGCATGGATACAACGAGAGCCTCAGATTTTTACCGATGGATGGTTTTATAGTGGGTTCTTTACGTATGTTAAATTCAGGGAGGGAACTAATCCACAAAGGATAAATAAGGGAATTGCCGATTATATAAACCGGGAATTTGGCAAAGATCTGAAAGAGTATAAAATGGGTATGTCATTCAAACTTCAGCCGCTTGCCGATATACACCTTACATCAAATTATATGCATGAACTGGAAGCCAATGGGAATAAATCTTCTGTTGACATTCTATCAATTGTAGGCTGGTTTGTACTGATAATTGCCTGGGTTAACTTCGTTAACCTTACTACAATTGTGGCTATCAGGAAGCAAAAGGAGATAGCTATTCGTAAGGCAAATGGTGCCCGAAGATCTCAGTTATTATCACAATTGCTGGTGTGGTCCGCAACAATTAACTTTCTATCAGTGATAGTTGCACTAGTGTTCTTTGAAATGGTGAATCCTGTTTTCTGCATGTTTACGGGTATTCCTACCGATGCTTCAATATGGTCTGATAGCTGGTTTTTTGGAATCATTGCTATAGCATTTATAGCTGGAACATTATCTGCTGGAGTGTATTCTTCAACAGGTGTTTATTCCGCTGCAATTGTGGAAGTGTTGAAAGGAGCCAAAAGCAAGAGCAGGAGAGGCCTTTTTATGAAGAAAGGTCTGGTTATAATGCAATTCTCTATAGGAATCGCTTTAATTGCAGCCACTGTTGGAGTTTATCTCCAATACAATTATATCACAAACAAAAATCCTGGTTTCATACTCAACAAGATAGTTACTGTTAATGCTCCACTAGTTGGTGATTCTACCCTGGCAATGAAGTATAAGACCTTTACCGATAAAGTTAACAATATACCGGGTGTTCAGGGTTGTGCCTTTTCATCTGTAATACCCGGGCAATCGAATATGTTTAATCGTGGAGGTATTTACTGCAAGGGAACCGATGAAAAAAATTCAAAGAATTATCGAGTAACTGAAACAGGCTCAGGTTTCTTTGACACATACAAGATCAGGTTTATATCGGGTGAAGGCTTTTCGGGCAATCCGGCTTCCGACAGGAACAAGGTTGTTATAAATGCCTATGCCGCATCAACCCTTGGATTTAAGAAACCTCAGGATGCTATTGGTCGTACTATAATTATGGAAGGCAGGCAGTTTGAAGTGTCGGGAGTGGTTATTGATTTCCATCAGCGCTCAGCCAAGGAAGCCATTGAACCTCAAATCTTCAGGTACCCTCAGCGATTACAGGGCAAATTTTCTATAAATGCAGGTGTAAGGGATGAAGCGCAGATAATAGCAGAAGTAGGGAAAATCTATAATACCGTTTTCCCGAATAATCCCTATAATGCCGGTATGTTAAAAGACTATTATGGATTGCAATTTGAGCAGGAAAAACAGTACACGGTTGTATACATACTTTTTTCTCTACTGGTAATCCTTATCACGATATTAGGGTTGATTGGACTGTCAGCCTACACTGCCGAACAGCGTAAGAAGGAGTTGGGAATACGAAAAACCCTCGGTGCAAGTGAAGGTTGGCTGTTTTACCTTGTGTTCCGTGATTACATCATGCTTTGTATAATTGCAGCTATAATTGCACTGCCGCTCTTTCACATTGAATACCTCGATTGGCTGTCAAACTTCGCCCTTCACATCCAACCACAATGGTGGTTATACATGATACCTGTTATACTTGTGCTCGGCATTTCAATAGTTACGGTATGGATACAATCCAGAAGAATAATCAGAACTAATCCGGTCGATAATTTAAAGTACGAATAAAAGGTCAAGAGCCAGTAGTATAGCCAATTTCTTTAAGTAGTTACACACTTGTCCCTCAAGTTTCTATAGCCCATCTACTCCCTTTTCCCTTATTCTTTCAACAAAAAAACGTAATTTTGCATTCTGTTTTTTAATTGAAGAAAGGAATAGGTGAAAGTAGCTGCTGTTATTGATTATTACCGCGATAAGCAAATTATCGCGGATATTGTTGCGTCATTAAATTCAGATGGGAATTCAAGATTACATCTGAAAGGACTTGCAGGTTCTTCCGTTGCACTTGTTGCTGCATCAGTCTTCGTGAAAAACGATCCCCTTTTCCTTATCATCCTTTCAGATAAGGAAGAAGCTGCATACTTCTTTAACGACATGGAAAATCTTCTTTTAGAAGAGGATATTCCTTTCCACAAAAAGAAAGTTCTTTTCTTTCCTACAACTTATCGCAGGCCATATGAACCTGAAAAAACCGATAATACAAATATTCTTTCACGCACTGAGGTGATGAAACGTCTTGGTACCCGCGAAGGTGGTACCATTGTAGTTACATACCCCGAGGCATTGGCCGAAAAGGTTGTAAGTCGCTCGTATTTAAAGAAAAACACATTAAGGTTAAGCGTTAAGGACAGCTTGTCAATTGATTTTGTTATTGACCTGCTCATGGAATACAATTTTGAACGTGTTGATTTTGTAATTGAACCCGGCCAATTTTCTTTACGTGGTGGTATTATTGATGTGTTCTCCTTTACGAATGATCATCCTTACCGCATTCAGTTTTTTGGTGATGATGTTGAATCAATCAGAACTTTTGATACCGCTAATCAACTTTCAATAGATAAACTAACGCATATCACTATAACGCCTAATGTTCAGGATAGAACGCTTCTCGAAAAGCGCCAGTCGTTTCTTGATTATATTGATCGCAATACAGTTATCTGGATTAGAGATTTCTCCTTTGCTGTTGATAAAATTGAAAAGGAATTTGAAAAAGCCGAAAAGGCATTTGCTGAATTAAAAACTGAAATCAAACATCTTGAACCTGAGGAACTTTTTACAAATGAAAAAGAGTTTCAAAGGAATATATTCGAACATAAGATAATTGAATTTGGAACTCATAAACTTATAAAGGAAAGCACTGAGTTTAAATTCAGTATGCAACCACAACCTTCTTTTAATAAGAATTTTGATCTTTTGCTCAAGAACCTTGATGACAACACCAAATCGGGCATAACTAACCTGATCTTGTCGGATAACCCAAAACAAACCGAACGAATCAGCACTATTCTTAGTGATTTGAAGGCCAACAGAGGCATGTCACCCGAGGCTTTGAAATATGAAATAATCAATCTTTCTCTTCACGAGGGGTTTATTGATAAACAAATAGGGCTGGCCTGCTATACTGATCATCAGATTTTTGAGCGCTACCATAAATTTCATATCAAGGATGGATTTGCAGGCAAAGAAGCTATTACCCTTAAAGAAATCTACGATTTACAACCCGGCGATTATGTAACACATATTGATCACGGAATTGGCAGATTCGACGGGCTTGAAAAGATCGAGAACAATGGCAAACAGCAGGAAGCTATTCGGCTCATCTATCAAAACAACGACATACTTTATATCAGTATCCACTCACTGCATCGAATCTCTAAATATGTAGGTAAGGAAGGAACGGTGCCCTCTCTTAATAAACTCGGTTCAAATGCCTGGAATAAGCTTAAGAGTAAGACAAAACAAAGAGTTAAAGATATTGCAAAAGATCTCATTAAGCTTTATGCTGAACGTAAAGCTGCTGATGGACATGCTTTTACTCCCGACAGTTATATGCAGCATGAACTTGAAGCTTCGTTCATTTATGAAGATACCCCCGACCAGGTAAAAGCAACTGCAGATGTTAAACGTGATTTGGAGAAATCTTATCCCATGGATCGACTTGTTTGTGGTGATGTTGGATTTGGTAAAACGGAAATAGCTGTACGTGCTGCTTTTAAGGCTGTTGCCGATAGTAAACAGGTTGCTGTACTTGTGCCAACAACTATTCTTGCTCTCCAGCATTTCCACACTTTTAGCGATCGTTTAAAAGAATTCCCCTGTAGAGTTGACTATATCAACCGGTTCAAAAGTCCGAAAGAACAAAAGAAAACTCTCGAATTGCTTGAGCAAGGTAAAATAGACGTGCTTATCGGAACTCACCGCATCGTGAGTAAAGACGTTAAGTTTAGAGATCTTGGTCTCATGATTGTAGATGAAGAGCAGAAGTTTGGAGTGGCCACCAAAGAGAAACTCAAACAGATGAAGGTAAACGTTGATACGCTTACACTTACTGCCACCCCTATTCCGCGAACATTGCAGTTCTCCCTCATGGGTGCCAGAGATTTGAGCATTCTCAACACCCCTCCTGCAAACCGTTACCCTGTTCAAACAGAGCTGCATCCCTTTGATGAAGAAATTATACGTGATGCAATATATTATGAATTATCAAGAGGAGGTCAGGTTTTTGTTGTCCATAACCGTATAAAGAATATTCTTGAAGTTGCAGGTATGATTCAGCGTTTAGTGCCTGATGCCCGGGTTGCTATAGGACATGGTCAGATGGAAGGCCATAAGCTTGAAAAAGTGATGGTTGATTTTGTTGAAGGGACTTTTGATGTGCTGGTTGCTACTACCATCATTGAATCAGGACTCGACATATCAAATGTCAATACCATCATCATTAATGAGGCACAGAACTATGGACTTAGCGATCTTCATCAGCTGAGAGGCAGGGTAGGACGTAGTAATAAAAAGGCATTCTGTTACCTGCTTGCTCCACCGGTATCTGTTCTCACCGATGAAGCAAGAAAGAGATTAAAAGCTATTGAAGAATTCTCTGAACTGGGTAGTGGCTTTAATATTGCCATGCGCGATTTGGATATCAGAGGTGCAGGCAACATCTTAGGCGCTGAACAAAGCGGGTTCATTTCCGAAATAGGGTTTGAAATGTACCAAAAGATACTTGATGAAGCCATCATGGAGCTTAAGGAAAATGAATTCAGCGGTTTGTATGAAGAACCCGTTCAAAAGGACTATGTAAAAGAATGTCTTATTGAGACTGACCTCGAGATCATGCTGCCCGATCGATACATTACCAATATCACTGAAAGGTTAAGCTTATACAAGGAACTCGACAGTCTTGAATCAGAAGATGAATTACTTAAGTTTCAGGACAAACTGATAGACCGTTTTGGACCGGTACCTCAACAAACTCAGGAACTCATCAATACAATAAGATTGAGAAGATCGGCTCGTAAACTGGGATTTGAAAAGATTACACTCAAAAATAATCTGATGACTGCTACTTTCATCACCAACAAAGAATCACCATTTTACGAAAGTACTATTTTCAACAAGGTGCTTCAATTTATTCAGGTTTATCAGCAGACAGTTAGAATGAAAGAAGTTAATGAAAAACTCAGCCTCACCTTTAAAAATATAGATTCAGTATCAAAAGCTATTGAAGCAATAGTACCGCTTGAAGAAATGGCATTTGAATAGAAGCAGATGTTCTTACTTCTTTGTCTTGAACACAAAGAAGTAAGCAAGAAAAGTCAAGGGCCTATAATAATGCGTTGGTGGTTATGAACCCAGTTCAAGATTCTCAATACACCGAACACCAAACCACAAACCTTCTAACCACCTAACGACAAACTAACACTGAACATTGAACATTGAATCAAGAACAGATTTTCAAATTCATTTGCTCACTATAAACTTCGCGCTTCCTACTCTGGTATTCCCTGCATAAACAACAGCCATATACATTCCCCCTGACCATGAGGAGATATCCATATTAGCTTCATCCATTCCAGAGTTTACCGGTGTTGAATCAATCTCCCTTCCAAAGATATCATAACAAGTGATCCTGATATTCCTGTGATGTTCAGTATTTTTAAGCATAAACCTTATCTCATCCGATGCCGGATTGGGTGTAGGGATTATGGGTATTAATTTGATTGACTTGTAATACTCTCCAGGAGTTGGAATATCTTTTACATCTACTATTACCTCGCAATCAAGCGAAATCGTCTTCGAAACAATGGCATCCGGACAGAGGTAATCATAAACTCGGGGAACGGTGTAAATGCTGTCGTATTGAAGGGATGTGTTGAACTTGCTTAATATAACCTGCTGATCATTTTCATATCCAAAACAACCAGCAAATAATATTTTATCATCTTTTGTTAGTACCATTTTTGCATAAGGGTGAGTGGTGGGTAAAACAAAGGTATTATGCCATCCGCCAATTGAATCAATTTCATGTATACCCATGGGGGCAGAATTGAATATAAGGGTACTGTCCAGATAAACTGTAAATACAAACATTCTATCATCAGATGTAAACAATGGATCTACAATATAACCATCTGCCCATCGGTTGTTATATAGAGGGAATTCAATTAAAGTATCATACAGAAAATTACCCAGGGTATCCATACATAAAAGCATTGGATGGTAATTCTGATCCACATCACAAGCTCCTACATAAATATTACCACTTCCCTTCTGGCACGAGTTATATGCATCTGAGTACTCATTGTCATTATCCCTTTCATAAATTGAAATTACCTTCTCCTCCCTACTGCTGTCAGCAATAATTGTCATGGCTTTTAAACGACCCGTAATACTGTCCGACGCCCAATAGCCGCTACCGGTCATAAAGAAATCATTATTTGCAGTTACTATAAGGTCAGTCATTCCATAAGGATAAAGCAACGGATTGTTTTCAGTAAGTGCATATGGTTGTATCCAAAGTAAATTTCCAATATCATCAAACCTGAAAAGATGAATTTTTTTGTAACCGGCATCAGTATAGCCCTGAGTTAACATAACAAAACCACCATCCGATAATTGATGAACTACTCGACCCCAATCAGGATTGTCATCAGTCCTGAATGTCTTACACCATTCAAGATTACCACATACATCAAGCTTGGTAATACCAACATCATTCGGAGAAAAATTATCATGGCTTCCACAAATAATCATACCTCCATCGGCTGTTGATTCAATGTATGAAGGATAATTACCCTGACTTAATCCGGTGCCGGTACCAAGGATAAGTTCATAGAGCAAATTCCCATTAACATCTGTTTTAACAATTACTCCCCGCGTATCTGGATAATAGTAGCGGTCAATAAGTACTATATACCCCTCATCATAAGAAGTGTTTAATGATCGAAAACTATCTATAAAATAGGGTACTCCAAATAACCGCTCCCATGTTTGGGAGAATGCTGATGAACTCACAAAAAAGAGAAAAGCGATGAGATAAAGTGCTCTATTCATAATAAGAAAAGCCAGGATCTCATTTGGAGATCCTGGCAAATTTAGTTTATTTAATAATTGTAAATCTGCTGGTAGCACACAATTTCCCATCGGCAATTAACCGAACAAAATAATTACCAGGTTTAAGGTTTTTAGTACTAAATAACATCTGGTCTTGTTCTTTACTTAGAGCCATGGTATTAACCAGCTTTCCACTTTGATCTACGATTAAAATGGTTGTATTGGAATTTTTACCATTAAGGTTATATTCGATGGTGATGTAATTTTTAGATGGATTAGGGTATATTTTAACATGCGTGGAAAGATTCAGATGATTTTTCCCCACTTTTATTACTTCAGATTTTTTAGTAAAATCAGGTACAAGATAAGGTTCCGAATATTGAAGCAAATTATTAGAAATTAATAAACCTCTCGCACTTGCTGAAACGTAAGCACTTGGGCTTGCCATAAAATAATTCAGAGATACTAAATTTGTAGAATCTATACCATCAACTTCTGTAAGCCATACCATATAGGCCCTTAGTTCATTTAATTCCAAAATTTGAGCAGTCGATAATTGATTCGTTAAATTTATACTGTCCAATTTATTAATTGCCTGCAAAGTATCACCCATTTCAAATTTAAGCCAAGCTTTTTTGATCTTGGAAGTAAAAGTATTATCAAGTTCTAGTAAATTATTAAGATTGTCAATATTCAGAGAATCGTTAAATGACTCGGCTAATAATCTGTTAAATCCATAGGTATAATTGCTATTGCCTATTTGCATTTTGATTTCGAGTAACTCTCTCATAGACAAAGTATCCAACCCCTCCATAATTTCATCCCGCATATATTCAGGCATTGGTTCAATGCGATTATCTAATATATCTAATACAGTTTCCGATTTAGCACTTTTAGGATTGGCTACCATAATATCGCGAACCATTGCATTATTAAATACATCTTCTTTATAAATCACAGTTTGGATGACCGTATCAGAAACAAATGGAGAAGTGTTAAGTAAATCAGTATGTATTTCAAAATTTTCTTCTTCCAGTGCTGTGTTGACAATAAATAATTTATCGTTAGTATTACCATCGTCAATTAAAAGCGATAGTTCCGATTGAATTGAATCTGCCATAGTTTTCTGGTCTATAACATCTTGATCAATTGATCCACCACCTCCTAAAATATGTTCTGGACAACATGCAGGACTATATTCTAATCCAGTTGGATACAATGTAACAGTAGAGTTAGTATAATTAGATGGTTTTACTCTTGATTCAAATGTTGGACTATGATGTGTATATTCAATACGTTCACAATTATTGAGTATACCGTAATATCCCGTACTTGTAGGAAGATTTGAAAATAAATTTCCTGCCGGTTTTAAACAGTCCCCGGTAGATCCTTGAGCAGTAGCTATTCCATAACCGGCAAGTGGTTGTGATCGAGTGATTGAAATGTCATATTTGGTGTTATTAAAGTTATTACACTTGATATGCAATCCACATGAACCATCCTTATTTCTATTCATGTCTTGTGCGCATATTCCATACTCTAACAAATTAAAAGTGTTTCTATAGATGTAATTATCTTGCTCACCGCTGTTATTTATTA
>JBLMZZ010000097.1:0-3149 GCA_050259095.1 Omnitrophica WOR_2 bacterium
CTACCTACTTCAATCATATCAGGCAACATGGTATGCTCCGTTCCATGCAGGCTTGTTACTCCCTCAATTGTTAGAAGGTTTGATCCAACACCTGTTATCTTAGCACCCATGCGATTGAGCATTCTGCACAGTTGAACAAGATAGGGTTCACATGCTGCATTAAAGATTGTGGTAATGCCTTTTGCCATCACAGCTGCCATTAAAATGTTGGCAGTGCCTGTTACCGATGCTTCATCAAGCAACATATAGCAGCCTCTCATTTCAGGGGCGGTTACACTGTAAAAAGTATTTACATCTTCGAAATCAAATTTAGCTCCAAGTTTTATTAAACCAATAAAGTGCGTATCCAACCTACGCCTACCAATCTTATCACCACCGGGATGCGGCATGTAAGCTTTGCCAAAACGTGCAAGCAATGGGCCTATAAGCATTACAGAACCACGAAGCCCGCCACCTTTTTTACGAAATTCATTTGATTTTAGGTAATCGAGATTAACATCTTCGGCTTTGAAACTATAGCTGCCTTCGCCAAGTTTCTCAACTACAACACCCATATCTGCCAAAAGCTCTATCAGCTTATTGACATCAAGAATGTTAGGAATATTGTTTATGGTAACTTTTTCAGGAGTAAGCAGTACTGCACAAATAATTTGAAGTGCTTCATTCTTTGCTCCCTGAGGTAAGATCTCGCCCGAGAGTTTACAGCCCCCGTTAATTATAAATGAACCCATATATCAAGCTTTTAGATGCTGAATCAGGGGGCAAGTTAGTTCTTTTTACGATTCCGCATGTCACGGTAACTGCCATTCTTGTCCTTTGGAATGAATTTCTTTTTCCTGTTCTGGCCAAGTGAAGCACTGTTGGGCTGCCCACCGTTACGTGCAAGAAGTTCGTTGGTATGAGTGAGTTTGGTGTCTTCACTCAGTTTAAGTTTCCCATGTGATAACTCTGCCAGATGATCAGTAATAAGCTCGTCATTAACTGAATCACGATTCCAGTTGAGGTATGATTTCTTAAGGTGATTGGCAATGTTCTTTACCAGAGCATCCTTTTCAGGACCGTCTTCAAAGAAAGTTGCTTTTTCAATCATCTTAGCTATGTTCTTACCATATGGTCTGAACTTAATCACTTCCTGAGGGTATGGAATGGTATTTGGCTTACCTAACCTCTCTTCAGGTGAAGGAGCTGGAAAAGGCCCATCAACATCCAAATTGAAATTGGAAATTATATAAAGGTGATCCCATAACTTCCTGCGGTAATCTGTAGTGTCACGTTGTTCGGGATGCAGTTGAGCCATTATATTTATCAAAGCCTTGCAAAGATTGGTGCGTTTTTCACGATCTTCAATAGTCATGACATAAGCAACCATTTTTTGAACATTGCGACCATACTCCGGTATAATGAGTTTTTCGCGGGTGCTGTTATAATCCACTATTTTTACTATTTAAGATTTACTTTTAAGATATTTTAAATTCACGAAGTACTGTTTCGATTTACAATTTAGTAACCGGTAAAATCACTTATGACCAGTCACTCCAAATAAGGTATATGCTTTTACGTCTGTAAGGAGATATTACGAAACAGACGATGCAAATATAATGCTTTTAATTCAATTAAGTTCAAAGCACGAAATCGTTTTTTTTCTTTTAGTCAAAGTTCTGACTCATGGGTATATTCATACAGAAGCCAACATTTCTTCACTCTTTTATCCATTTCCCCATTCCAATCACCCTATTACCGGCTGTAATCCTATAGGGATAAACGCCTTTTGGCAAAGCAGATGTGTCAATGTGCTGCATATCTGTAACAATATCTTCTCCTAAAACAAACCGACCATTTATATCAAATAACTGAAATATGGCAGTTTTGTGTTGTACTCCCAGTTTAACCTGCAGAAAATCCTTACCCGGATCTGGCACTACAATTGCTTCCAACGCCTGTGGCAGATTGTTGTTGTCAGTATTTACTATCAGGCCTTCACTGTTGACTTTTAAAACGAATGGATGAGAAATACAGTCATAAGATTGAATATCGTAGTAATCTCCAACTACAACTATGTGGTTGTCACTAGTTTCAATTATGTCTTTAGGAAGATAAGCATCATCTTGTCCATAAAAGATCTGTTCAATTAATTCCAGGTTGTAATTTAGCTTGTTTAACACGACATATGATGTATACGCACAAGGTGGCCAATGATCTCATGTATTATACCATCCCATAACCCAAATGTAATCAGTCGTGGCAAGGATATTTTTTTTTCCCATGCCGGGGTAAGTTACGCTTTCTATTTCACCTGGTAACATAATAGTATAGAGCAGTGAATCACTTAGATTATATTTGGAGAGGCCTAAATTACGAACGTATTCCTCATAAAACTGCCCTGATAAAAAATAAGTTGAATCATTTATTTTAGTCAGCTTGGTTTGTGAGTGAAACTCATTTTCGGGCATTACGATTTCTATATTGCTAAGATCGTAGCTGATTTTTGCTATCGGATTATAGGGTACCCATGTTAAATGAAAAACCCTGTAGTTTATTTTTATTAATTCACTTGGTTCATCAATAATCAAGCTTGTTATGGCTTTATTTGTGGAATCATCTGCTACAAAATAATTATATTCTCCATTAGTTAGATTGGCCTTAATTATGGAATAGTTGTATAAAAGAGAAGAGTTTTGTGTTTTAAAGAAAGACAAGATATATGCAGTGGTGTCATCTAAAATCTCAAAATCCCAAGGTGTATTTACAGTGTCTGGCCACATTCCGAAATTTCTCCGTTCTACTATATTCATTTCATTATCAATAGTGTGTATAAATACAGAATTGTACGATTTAATACCGCCAATTGAATCTTGTGAGCCTGATAAAAAATAAGAACCGTCTGTCGTTATAGGATTTATTAATTCTGAAAAATAAGAATTCCCATTTTCAAAAGCATAGTTTGTACTGTCAACAATTTCACCATTCATTGCAATTTTCATCATAGTACCCACAGATGTTGTATGTTCAGGATTAGTATTTTTGACACCGCAAAATATCAGGTTGTTATCATCCGATTCAACAACGCTATATATTTCTTTACAGTCGGAAGAAGGATATATTTTTAGAAAGGTTTCTTGTGCCCTGAGTGTTTGTAAAATAAAGAGTAA
>JBLMZZ010000098.1:0-5971 GCA_050259095.1 Omnitrophica WOR_2 bacterium
CAAAAAATCTGGCAAGTCCTAATAGAGTGGATCCTTCAAGTAATGCATATGTGATTTGGGGGAAATCGGTTCAAAATGATGTGAGGAATCTTGGTCAGTTGCAGAATAAAAACTCAGCAACTGCTACACTCACAACTATCACTCCATTTGATTTGGATGAGATCATTATTACTGCAGAACCTAAAAGTGATGTTCAGGCACCTACAGGAAAAGAAATATCAAGAGTTGAGTTAATAGATCCTTTTGGGGTTGAAGCTAATTCGGTTGATAACCAACCTGCTACACCACCTAATGACAATAATCAACCTATTAATGAACCCGATCCTAACGGTGGTACTCAGAATGAACCATACAGAACCATGCCTGATACTTTAAAATAAGAGATGTTCGGCAATTATCCTTACTCCAATCAGGAAAAGGATAATTCCGCCGACTGTTTCCATTCTCTTTCCAAATTGATTACCGACCTTTTTCCCGAAAAGGATTCCTAACATTGACATTATGAAGGTAACACCACCTATAATTAAAACTGGTGTCATCCATAACAGAGTGTTCTTCATACTGATAAAAGAAAGGCTCATTCCAACGATTAGTGCATCAATACTAGTTGCAATTGACATTGTTATCAGTACAGCAGGTTTAAGAGGATTGAAATTTGCACGATCCTCTTCTTTTTTTCTGCTCTCAATAATCATCTTTATACCCAGAACAGTAAGTAAGATAAATGCGACCCAATGATCTATTGGTTTGATAAAGTCTTGTACACTAAGTCCAATAATCCAGCCTATTAGTGGAAGTAAACCTTGAAAGAAAGCTAATGAGAAGGCTATAATTACAGCTTTGTTAAAGCGTATACCCGGCAAAATTATTCCGCTGCTTACTGACACAGCAAAAGAGTCCATTGAAAGACCAAAAGCAATCAGGAAGAGGCTTACTAAATCCATTAGTTCAAGATTTTAAGGTTGCAAAAGTATTTAAAATAATGCTCCGCTTGTTAATGGCTAATATCTTATTACCTGAATTTATGCAAACTGTAAGTTAACATAATCATGTTTAATATTTAAGTAATTTAGTTAAGCGGAAAACGTATGAAAACTGTTTAGCTTTAATCAGCAAACAAGAATTTTATTTAAAAGAGATAAAATTATGCAAACAATACTTGGAGCCGGAGGGGCAATTGGTCTCGAACTGGCAAAAGCTTTGAATTCATACACGTATGAAATTAGGTTAGTTAGCCGAAATCCTGAGAAGGTTAATGATACTGATAATTTAAAGAAAGCTGATTTGCTTAAAGAAGCAGAGGTGTTTGATGCAGTCAAAGGCTCTTCAATTGTTTATCTTACAGCGGGTTTACCATACAAAGCCACGTACTGGCAGCATAGTTGGCCTTTAATAATGAGGAATGTTATAAAGGCATGTATTGCGAATAATGCAAAGCTGGTATTTTTCGATAATATCTACATGTATGATAAAAGTTCCCTTGATCGCATGACCGAAGATACCTTTATTAATCCGGTAAGTCGTAAAGGAAAAGTGAGGGCAATTTTAAACAGGATGATATTTGATGAAGTTGAGAAAGGGAAATTAAATGCGCTGGTTGCCCGTTCAGCTGATTATTATGGTCCGGGTGAAATTAAAACCAGTATGTTATGGCAAACAGTAATAAATCCGTTAAAGAATGGGACAAAGGCAAACTGGATTGGATCAGATAAATTTTTGCACTCATTTACATACGTCCCTGATGCAGGAAAGGCCACGGCACTATTGGGCAATACACCCGATGCATATAATCAGGTGTGGCATTTACCAACTGCAAAGAATACGCTAACTGGTAAAGAATGGATTGAAGCATTTGCCGCTGAATTTGAAGTAAAAGCAGATTACCGGACCATTCCTCAGTGGATGCTTAGAACGATGGGACTGTTTATGCCTATCATGAGAGAGATGGTGGAAATGTATTATCAGTACGATCGCGATTACGTGTTTTTAAGCGATAAGTTTGAAAGAAGATTTAATATCAGACCTACTCCATACATAGATGGCATAAAAATAACTGCTAGAAGCGTTATATAACTTTGCTTAAATCTCTTATTTAACCTGATCGTTTTTGGTTAATATAGTGTCTTAAATCGTACACCTTCTGCTCGCTATAAACCACTAGTCCTTATTACTTTCCTTTATTATTGCAGGGTTTAACCTTGAAATAGGTTTTTGGAATAATTTTTGATCTTTTAGTCAATAGATATAATTGTACAACGTACATAAAGTATAACACTATTTGTTTTACACTATAACAACTTGATTATGAAGAGATTTACACTTTTTTATTTTATTTTCTTACTAATCGGATTTTCAGGATGCAGTAAGTACGCTATGATAAGCATGAATTATCCGGTACCACCTGAAGCTAACTTACCCGATAAAATAAAAACAATTGCAATAGTTAACCGGTCTTTGACTAATAAAGAAGATAAACCGGGTAAGATTATTGAATCGGTGTTGAGTGGTGAACTAGAAGTATCAGATCGTAAAGCTTCTGAACAAAGTATTGCAGGAGTCTATGAACGAATTAGTGGAAATGATGACATCAAATGTGTCGTTCCGGAGAAATACAGGTTATATGGGACAGGAACGCGTGAAATTCCCGATTTATTAGATTGGGATACGGTTGAAGATTTGTGTAAATCATCAGGGGCAGATGCTCTTCTTGTCTTAGAGATGTTTGACTCGAACAGTGATATGCTTTCAATACCTAAAATATTGGCACCCCGCCCTGTAGATGATGAGAGAACATTCAATGTAAAAATGTATTGGAGGTTATATGATCCTGAATCAAGGAAAATAGTAGATCAGTACGAATGTTCAAGACAAGTAACTTTTCAAAGTCCCGGCCGCAATGTTTCTGTTCCTCCCAAAGCACTTCATGGAGCTGCCTATTCAGCCGGACAAGAGTATATTGAGCGATTCTTGCCAGGATATTTTATAGTTGATCGGCCAATCTATAAAAAAGGGAAAGGGAATTCAAATAAGGCATTTGAAATAGCTTATAGAAATGTTCAAACCGATAATTGGGAAACTGCTGCTGATAAATGGGAAGAGATCCTGAAAAGTGATAATATTGAAAATAAGGGCAGGGCTAGTCTGAACATGGCAGTTTATTTTGAACAGGCAGGTAATATTGAATCGGCTATTGAGATGGCCCGGAGAGCTTATGTTGATTATGGCATAAAAAAAGGCAGGGATTACGAGAGAGCTTTAAAAAGATTGTAATTGCACAAAAGGTAGAGTATATCCTTCCTCAACTGTATCAATTTGTTGAGCAGATACACAGACTGTTGACTATTTGTATTTTGTATAAACGCTGATAATCAATCACTTCATTTGTTGGCATAGCATTTGTAAATTAATTCAGTAACTGCTTTTTCGGTTGTTAAGTTGTTAAAAAGTGATGGGTTTTCTAAAATCCGGACTAAAAAGACCGATTGCCCCCCGGCCCTTTAGATCCGGATTTTTAATTTTCAACGTAAGTAAAAAGCACCAGATTGCCATATATTTGTGTAATATTTTCAAAGTATCAATATTTGGCAAACATACAATCTTCGTTCTCTGATAGGATTTTAAGCTTCATTAAAGCGAAATATTTCTTAGTACTCATTCTTTGGTTGGTACTTACGGGAATTAATATTAATAAAGCTTTCCATATAGATGATACATTTCACCTAGGAGCAGCAGCTTGGATTACTAATCACCCGGCAACACCTATGTCGGGGATGATAAACTGGAGTAATATTCCAACTCCTTTTTATCGTCATAATCAGCCACCTCTATTCTTTTATCTCATTGCCGTTACCTCCTGGTTTTTTGGGATGAGTGAGGTGCCATTACATCTTCTGATAGCAATCTTTACATTTTTAGCGTTGTTTGGCTTCCAAAAAATACTTGATTACCTCAAAGTAGAAGCCCCAACAATTTTATTATTATTATTTGGATTTTGTCCGGCCTTCATTATCAATCAGAATGTAATGACTGATGTACCGATGCTGGCAATTATATTGTGGTCTTCCTATTTCCTGTTATTAGCAGGTCGTTCAAATAAAACGCGTAATTATATTCTTACTGCATTATTGCTCAGCACAGGATTGCTCATTAAATATTCAATTTTACCTTTGGTTGTAGTACTGTTAATAGTAATTATTGTAAGGCGTGATTTCAAGTATTTATATGCAGTAACAATACCTTTAATAGTTCTTACATTATGGTCGATATGGAATAATTGGGAATATGGGTCTATCCATTTTCTTGACAGGCCCAAAGGTGAAATACATATTAAAAGAATGTGGTCATTTTTTGCTTGTGTTGGATCAATTGCAACCTTTTCATTTTCTTTACTCTTTGGTGCTTTCCCAATCAGATATAGTAAAATAATCTTGTCGTTTATTTTTACAATATCGTTAGCGATTATTGCCGCCTATTCCAGTGGGATAATGAACGATACCCAAACAGCAGATTTATTGAATATATGTTTCATTCTGAATGGTTTTATTATACTTGTTATTCTCATCAGACAGTTTTCATTACATATCCATGGTGGAGGTTTTAATCAATTCATAAAAACTGACTCCTTCACGATATTTCTTTATGTTTCTGCTCTGTCAGCTTTCATTTTACTGATGGCACCATTTAATGCAACAAGGCATATCCTTTTGATTATTCCCTTTATACTCTTGTATACCAATCGTTTTATTGCTAATGCAATCAAAAGCATTAACCTTATGACTGTTGGTGTAACCATCATTCTTGGGTTACTTTTGGGATTATCTGATTATAAGTATGCTGACTATTATAGAGTGATGGCTTCGGAATTAGCACCATCTTCTAATAAAACAATATGGACTACTGGTCATTGGGGATGGCAATGGTATTCAGAAAAGAATGGTATGAAGCAATACAATACCGATCAATCGGAAGTTAAGCCGGGTGATTATCTGATATATCCTCAAAACATTCCACGTCAAAAATTAAGTAAGAAAATAAGGATTTCACTAGTAGATAAAAAATGGCATGAACCTAATTTACTTACCTTCTTCAGTGTAAGCAATTATGCCAGTATGTATTCTTCTTCTCTTGAAATTCCCCCATGGACATTGTCGAGAAGGCCTATTGATACAATCTTCATTTATAGAATAGACCAGTTAGTAACAGATACAATCTCAACTAATAAATGAGGTTTTGAGTTCGACTTGACCTTGATTTATAAATTACTTTCTCACATTTATGGAATAAACTTAAGTTATTCTTAAATGGTCAAGCTATCAAATTATGAAACAGGTACTGATTCTATTCTTTCTATTGAGCATTATTTCAGCCAAAGCAGGATGGGTAAGAGGTTCAATAACATATAATAGTGGTGAAGAGAAAACAGGATATATAAAAGAGTTTTCAAAGTCGGAAACCATATTCATTGAGTTTAGGTTTAAACCAGATGATAAGCCTGTTAAAATTCCTGCCGAAGAAATTAAAGAACTGGTAATGAGAACGCAGGATGGTACTCTTATAGCTAAATACCTGTACTCATCATCTATTGGTATGAATGGTGAATATAAAACATCAAAAGAAAAAATGTGGTTCAGGATAGTGTTTAGAGGTGAGTTTGACGTCTTAAGCAGTTATTCAGATCTGATCAATTCCCCTGATTATTATATTAATTGGCCGGGAGACAACAATGCTAACATGATTTATATTCAGGAACAAAACGGTGTATTAGCCACCGGAAAAAGGGTGTTGCTCAGAAAATCTATGTCCACAATTTTTACTGATAAATGTAATACAATGGTCGATTCCATTAATGCTGAGACCTTTATGCCAAAGAATATTAAGGAAGTTTTAAAATTCTATGTGGCACATTGTAAGGAAAATTCCAATTTATCTGACAAGAGTACAATCACAAAAGACTGATAATTGTTTTTGACAG
>JBLMZZ010000099.1:0-2727 GCA_050259095.1 Omnitrophica WOR_2 bacterium
ATGGAATAGGTAATACTGCAATTGATATATTACCCCTTTTCTTTCGAAACATTGCGTATTATATCCCTTTTGCAAAATAACCTTCAATTTATTTTCGTAAAATAAGGTTTAGAAAGATTAATGTCTTATTTTTGACTGTATCTTTTAAAAATTATTCTTTTATGAAAAGTTCAAGAGCATGGTTGTTTTTTGCAGTAATTACTACAGTTTTTTGGGGTGTTTGGGGGGCACTGATTGAAGTACCACAAAAGGCAGGTTTCCCTCCTACTTTGGGTTATATAGTTTGGGCTCTAACCATGATTCCTTGTGCCCTGGTTGCCATGTATCTTGTGAATTGGAAAATAGAAACCGATAAAAGATCTATTATTCTGGGATCGGCAGTCGGACTATTAGGAGCAGGGGGACAGCTTTTACTTTTTGAAGCATTGAGGGAAGGTCCGGCTTACATTATTTTCCCTTTTATTTCTATGTATCCTGTTTTGACAATATTCCTTTCGGTACTGATACTTAAAGAAAAGAC
Organism: Omnitrophica WOR_2 bacterium; assembly: GCA_050259095.1. Lineage (GTDB taxonomy): Bacteria > Bacteroidota > Bacteroidia > Bacteroidales > Lentimicrobiaceae > Lentimicrobium. Next base: position 521 of record JBLMZZ010000099.1, read on the forward strand.
CTCGTTACTGAAATGGATTGGTATTGGAGCTGCACTGGTAGCAATATTTTTCCTGTCATATCAGGAGCCGGGAGCATCTGATTCCCGTGGGTACTTATGGTTAGTTCTCTCACTTCTTGTTTTTGCTGCATGGGGATTACAGGCATACTTCATGAAGTTCTCAAATGAAACCATGAAAGCAGAAAGTATATTCTTCTACATGGCAGCAACAGCCCTTATATTGTCACCGTTTGCCTGGTGGATGACTGATTTCAGTCAAACTATTAATTGGGGATTCAAGGGACCTTATCTGGCAGCATTAATTCATGTGCTTAATTCGATAGGTGCCCTGATGTTAGTTTATGCACTAAGATATGGTAAAGCAATAATTGTAGTTCCTTTAACCGGATTAGCGCCGGTGATTACAATAGTCCTTTCATTAATATTATATAGTGTAATGCCGGGTTCAATGCTACTGACGGGTCTTATACTTGCTGTTATTGCAATGTTTATACTATCGCTCTGATAAGTAAATTTACTTCATATATATTGATTCAAAAAAACGCCCGGACGATAAGTGACCGGGCGTTTTTAATCAACACAAAAAGCTGAGCTTTATTTAATTCACACCAATTATTTGTTACTCTTATTCATCATTACAACGATTCTTTCATTATAGTCAGGTAATGGGGTGACGAGATTGCCAACATCTGACCAGTCTGAATTCATAATGCTCATTGAGAATGCCATAGATTCGGCGTTCATCTTAAAGACTTCTCTCGAGATACCGAATTCCATCTTAATCCTGTCGCCTTCTTTAGAGATGTGTCCGGGTATTATAGCAGTTTCACTGTCAAAGCCCACGAAAGGCCATCCTGGATCACCATTGACAAGGTCAACAACACTGGGTCCCCACCAGCCTCCATCATACAAGTTGCCTTCAACACCATAATCAACACCCATTTCTTTCATAGAAAAGCCGGTTGAAACTGAGTTGTCAACATCCATGTAAACGCCAAAGATGTGATCAATTAATCCTGCATTTTCAGCAATAGAGTCGAATTCAACATAGATATAGAGGTAGTTGGCATCGTAATCTACTTTAGCAGTATCGATAGAGCCTTTGCCCGATAGCAGGAAATCGGGGTAAGTAACACCGTTCCAGTCATCGAAAGTACCATCATCAAGCTTAACGACAGATGGTTTATCTACTTTGAGGACGGTATGAAATACATACTGTTTACCATTAAGGGATCCGTTCATGGTTATAACATAATTACCAATTGCATTATAATTATGAGAAACAGAATCGCCGGTCATTGTAGCGGATTGATCGCCAAAGTCCCATGAGATATTTGACGCACCGGAGGTAGAGTTGACAAAGGTTACGGTAAGTCCGTCGAAATAGGATTTAAAATCCAGGGGTGGAGCCTCTTCAAGATTATAATCACCCTGTTTGCTGCACGACATGACGAATATCATTAGAAATGCAGCAAGATATATTTGTGTTTTTCTGAAGTTTTTCATAAAAATTATTGATTAGGTTGACAAAGGTTATTTGTTGAGATTTCGCTTGATGGGATCGGATAAATCAGATTTGGATCATTATTCCGATAAAAGACACCGGGAGCATCCATACCAGGTGCATTACCTGATGGTACTCCGTTGTAAGTGTCAAGATGAAAACCCCAGTAATTGCGTACTATGTCCTTGCCATTACGTAACAAGTCAAATATCCGGTGTCCCTCGAAAGCGAGTTCAATTCGTCTTTCTCTAAGAACAACATCAACGATATCACCGCTTAAAGAACCACTGCTGTACAGATAATCATCGATGCTCTCTCCTTCGGGCACGATAAGACGATTTTCGAGAAGGGTGTTCAGATCGGCAATTGCACTTTCAACATCACCTTTTTTTGCATATGCTTCGGCCCTGTTAAGATATATTTCGGCAAGACGGAACATAACAGGTGAGCTTAGTGTTGGTGAGCCATCCTGTCCCGAGAAAGTTTTGATATAAAACATATTAACGCCGTTCTTTACAATAGCTTCATCGGTTACAATGTATTTCCAGCGCTGGTCAATATCGACCATATCTGTTCCATAACCCATGTCGGCAAGTAATGAAGGACTTGCACCTTCTTCAGCCCAGCAATTTTCGCCATTATAAATCATTGATGCTACTGATCCATTTAATTGGTCATCAACAAGGTTATAAGGGATAAGCCA
>JBLMZZ010000100.1:0-3368 GCA_050259095.1 Omnitrophica WOR_2 bacterium
AAGGCTGAACAGATTTTACTGACGGCTGAATGCTGACGGCTGAGTGCTAAAAAAATATATATTTGGCACACAAATAACCATAACATTAACCTTAATTGTAAATCTGTGGAACTGGCAATAATCCTCACCTCCGAACATCTGCATCCTATTTTCGTGCATTTCCCAATAGCCATTATATTACTTGGGATGGTAATTCAATTAATTGCGCTCAAACGCAGGAACAACAACTTCTTTACAGATGCTTCATGGTATCTGCTAATCATTGGAGCACTGGCCACAATCCCTGCTTATTTAACGGGAGCGTTCCTCACAGATGAACTAACCGGAAAGGCCGGTGAAATACAGGAGATTCATGAACATTGGGGTCTCATCACACTTATTTGTGTACTTGCAGCTGCTCTTGTTGCCAGTTATATCAGATATAAGGGTCTTCAACACACCCGTAAACAGTTGATTGTAACTATTTTGTATGTCCTCACTACAATAGCAATTATTATATGCGGATATTATGGTGGAATAGTTGCTTATGAATTTCAACATATACATTGAGCGTAGGTGAGAGAAGGAAGGAAAGGTGTTTGCATTCTTAGCACCAATTCGTCAGTTGCCAATCTTAAGCGCCTTTGGTAAATATTTAATGAAATAAATCATTTTTTTTTCATCAAACATTTGCACATCTCAAATAAGATTGTACATTTGCACCCTCATTCAGCTATAAGTAATAATTCTTATAGAAGATACGGGAGCATAGCTCAGCTGGTTCAGAGCACCTGCCTTACAAGCAGGGGGTCACAGGTTCGAACCCTGTTGCTCCCACAGATTAAAAAGCCGCTTTTTGCGGCTTTTTTTATTTTCCTAGTGTCTGCTCATAAAGGCTCTTACCTTTTAGGGACATAAGTGACTCTTGGGACACTTATTTGTCACATATAGTATGATTTTATAGTGCTTGCCGGAACTAATATCTGCCGATTAATCAGGTTCAAATGTCCCAAATGTCCAAATTGTCCCATAATATTTCTAACTTTAACCAAGTTCACCCCTCAACTTTATTAATTTTTTAAGGGACATAATTAACAATTAGAACCCTTGGAAAATTTGCAATTACAACAATGCAGCTTTTGGTACCGAATAAACAGATCTCTCCGCTTCGCTACGAGATGACGTGTTCTATCATGAGAAATGGGGGAAAATGGAGGGCGCCGGAGAGTGAGTAATAATCTACAATCTACTTACCCGGCGCCCTCCATTTTCCCCATAGTTATAGATAAGCACGTCATTTCGAACGAAGTGAGAAATCTTTTGATTGATTAACGTTGCTTAACCATGGAACATTAAATACTGATAACATCATTCACCATTTCCTTCAATTGACAAACGTTAGCGAATAGAAAGATCTCTCCGCTTCGCTACGAGATGACGTGTTCTTTACTTACCCGGCGCCCTCCATTTTCCCCATAATCATCTGATAGCCTCGTCATTTCGAGTTCCCTACAAAAAATTTTCGTTTAATGTGTAAATGACAGTGTATCCCGTTTGTACCTTCGCCAATTAGGCATAAAGTGCAAACGGCTGCCATGGAGGCAACTAAAATATTAGATGACTTACAAGGTATGGCAGATCAATCTTTTATTACGGTTTCTTTACTTTTAAAAGATATCTACGGGATTTATCTTTAAAAACTCATTAAAAGAAATTCCACCAGTACCTATAAGTAAGACCTTTTCGGGATGAAATTTCTCTGCAAATAAGGTCATACCTCGATTTTCTGCATTAGCTCCACTTTTTACTTCAAGGGCGATTACTTTATTTCCTTTTTCTAAAATAAAATCTACTTCATAATTGCCTTCACGCCAATAATATAGATTAAACCTTTCCAAAATGGAATTATTCATCAAATGTGTTCCTACAGAAGATTCTACTAATCGACCCCACAATTCAGGTTTAATTATTGCTTGTTGATACGTTTCATTGCCTTGAGATGTAATTAAGGCATTATTGAATACTTGAAATTTAGGACTCGAACCCCGTTTACGGATAATATCGCCTGCATACTTATCTAAACCAGCTAATAATCCACTATTCTCAAGTAGATTCAGGTAATTTGCCAAAGTAGTGGTATTCCCTGCATCCTGCAGTTGTCCTATGATTTTTGTGTAAGAAAGAATCTGCCCTGAATACAAACAACCCAATTCAAATAATCGTTTTAAAAGGGCAGGTTTATCAATCCTTGTCATCATTAATATATCTTTAGATATACTGGTTTCAATAAGAGAATCCTTAATATAGTTTTTCCAGCGTTCTTCCTCATTAATTAAAGTTGCAGAACCTGGATAGCCACCGAAATAAACATATTGCTCTATGCTCCATCCAAAGGCTTCTTGCATTTCAGTGTAAGACCAATGACCTAAATAAAGTGTCTCAAATCTTCCGGCTAAAGATTCTGTTAATCCTTTTTGGATTAGCAATCTTGAAGAACCTAATAATATGACTTTGATATTCAAGCCTTCAAGCGTATCTTTATCCCATTGCTGTTTGACGACTTCGCTCCAATTTTCAATTTTTTGGATCTCATCAATCACTAATAAAAAGTCTTTTGCACCAGATGTTTTTAAACGCAATCTTGCTGATTCCCAAGCCTGTAATAACCAAGTATAGTTTGTGGCCAATACTGCATCAGCTGATTCATATAAATTAGGAGTAGATAATTCAGCTAAAAGCTGAACTACCATGGTAGTTTTGCCAACTTGACGAGGTCCTATTATTACCTGAATAAACTTTCTAGGCTCAAGAAGTCTTGCTTTAACGAGTTGTAAATAGGGGCGTTGGAACATTATTTTAAATTTACTCAATATAAAGAGCAAATTTACTCAATATTCTGGCTCAATCAAAAAACTTGTTTTTACTATAAGTCATTCACCAAATTTTTTAAAAATTAAAACAACAATGACCAGAACCCCGAAACCAGGAACCAAGTACATAGCAGGATGTAGTATTCTTTAAAGTAATATTGATGATAGTGTAACAATTAGTAATAGAAATGCTATATCATTGATACATAAATCAGTTGAAGATAATCTCCATGAGTGAGAAAGAAATCAAAGAAATTAAGAAGGACCTGAGAAAGGTTAAAAAAGATGCAGATGATAAAGCATATTCTATCTCTGTTCTGAAGAGAATTGGCATTCTTACCAAGTCTGGGGACATTGCTGCGCAATATCAAACCTTATGTACACCATCGCATCAGGACTAATTCTTGGTTTTCATGGTTGTGATCAATCAGTTGTAGAAAAAGTTTTAAACAGTGCTGAAGACTTGCAACCAAGTAATAATGAGTGGGATTGGTTGGTAAGTTTTCTATCTCATTTTAA
>JBLMZZ010000101.1:0-3974 GCA_050259095.1 Omnitrophica WOR_2 bacterium
AACTTGAACTCGCAGATATATTATTGTTCAGCGGAGAACCATGGGAAGCAACATTGCTCTACTCACAAGTTGATAAAGCATTCAAGAATGATCCGTTGGGACATGAAGCACGTTTTAGGAATGCTAAATTATCCTTCTATATCGGTGAGTTTGAATGGGCACGTGCTCAATTAGACGTGTTGAAAGCCGCAACATCCAAACTGATTGCTAACGATGCAATGCAATTGTCGCTATTAATAAGTGATAATATAGCTTACGATAGTTCAACACTTGCACTGGCATCATATGCTCGCGCTGATCTGTTATTATTCAGAAATCAGCCCGATCGTGCATATGCGCTTCTTGATTCAGTTTTACAGGCATTTCCTAACCATCCGATTGATGATGATGCTATAATGAAAGAAGCGGAGATACGATTAAAACAAGGTAACTTTACAGCTGCTGAAACACTTTATAAAGAAATTATTGAGAAATACCCTGATGATATCCTGGCGGATGATGCTTTATATGACCTGGCACTTTTGTATCAGAATCAATTGAAAGACAATCAAAAAGCTATGGACTGTTATCAAAAGCTTATGACCGGTTATCCGGGATCACTCTATGTAGTTGATGCGCGAAAGCAATTTAGATCACTTAGGGGTGATTTTCAGCAACAAGTACCTGCCGGTATTACGCCTCAGGGAGAGTTCATGCCAAATTAAACTAACCATGTATCCCGTACGCGCAAAAAAACATCTGGGTCAGCATTTTCTTAATGATGAGAATATTGCTCAAAGAATCACTGAAAGTATAACACTTCCATGTGCTTCACTTTTAGAAATAGGACCTGGAACAGGAGTACTCACAAAGTACCTGTTGAAATTATACATACCGGGATGTACCTCTGATAACACAGGTGCAATCAGTGAATTTCTTGCATTGGATGTGGACAGAGAGAGCATTAGTTATCTTAAAACAACATATCCTCAATTCTCTCAGATCTTTAAGGAAGCTGACTTCATAACATTTAATCCTCTGGACTATTTTAAGGGATGTTTTACAGTGATTGGTAACTTTCCTTATAACATTTCCAGTCAGATCTTTTTCAAGATACTTGATCACGTTGATTTGGTGACTGAAGTGGTATGTATGCTTCAAAAAGAAGTAGCTGAGCGTATTGCAGCACCTCCGGGTAGTAAAACATATGGAATATTGAGTGTACTTCTTCAGGCCTGGTATGATATTGAATATCTGTTTACGGTTAGTGAACATGTTTTTATTCCACCACCAAAAGTTAAATCGGCAGTCATCAGGTTAAAAAGGAATAGTACCACCGGACTTGGGTGTGATCCTTTACTTTTTAAACAGGTTGTGAAGACAGCATTCAATCAGCGCAGAAAGACACTTCGTAATGCGCTTAAGTCAATAAATCTTGCACCCTCACCAACACTTGACAAGCTCCTCGAACTACGTGCCGAGCGATTGAGTGTTGCCGATTTTGTTTACATCACCAACCAGGTATCAGCAGTGTGATAAAAGTCTATCTAACATAAAAAAATGTTACATGAAACCATCAACCAGCAACACGGAACCTCCAAAAATAAAGATCGAATTAACATCTACTGATCGATTCATGGAGGGATTGAGTGCATTGATTCTATTGATCACATGGGTAATGGCGATATGGTTTTTCGGTAAATTGCCTGATAGGATACCCTCTCATTTTGATGATGCCGGTAATATTACAAATCAGAGTTCTAAGTGGGTATTGTTCCTTTTACCAATGATAGCAACGATCATTTTTATCACATTGAGGATATTAAGCCGTTTCCCTCATGTATTTAACTATCCTCTTAAAGTTACAGAAAAGACAGCACCCCATGTTTATGCTTTTTCAACGAAGATGGTTAGAAGCCTAAACCTTGGGATAGTGTTCTTTTTCAGCCTCGCCGAATTAATGATTGTTATAAGTGCCCAAGGTGTAAATCCGGAATTCGGTATTCTACTAATACCATTATTACTCATCACAACAATCACCTTTCTAATTTACTCAATCCGCAAACTCTTCATCCTGGGAAAACAACCCGCCTGATATCTCGTTCCAACGATTGATGTCAAATGTTAGATTATCAAGCCAATAAAGGGGGTAATATTAAACGGTAGGCTGATCAAGCTCTGAAAGGGCGAAAGCATTCAAATGTTTATTAGTGGTAGGTGCGATCTGGGTATCAAGCCTGAAAGGGCGTAAGATATCAGCATAGGGTGAAGCCCTATGTAGAATGGATGACAAATGTTTGATTTTCAAGCCCTGAAAGGGCGTAAGATTAAACGGTTGGCTGATAGAGCCCTGAAAGGGCGTAAGTTGTCAGCACAGGGTGAAGCCCTGTGTAGAAGGAAAAGTTAGATTTTCAAGCCCTGAAAGGGCGTCAGATTAAACGGTTGGCTGATAGAGCCCTGAAAGGGCGTAAGCTGTCAGCACAGGGTGAAGCCCTGTGTAGAAGGAAATGACTTGTCCTGAAATAAGTTTACAGTAAAGTAAACCTAAAACAGGACTATGATCAAAAGTGTAAATCATTTAACGGACGAACAGAAATTAAATATTCTGGAAGAGTTTCGCACTACAGGAATGACCCAAAAGGAACTAAGGGATAAGTATAACCTTAAAGGCCATGCCTGTATATTAAATTGGATGCGTAAATTTGGCTTCTCTCAATCAACACAAATCAAGGTTGAGCAATATCGTCCAATGTCAAAAGAAACAACCAACAAAACCACAAGAGAATTAGAACTTGAAGCAAGAATCAAGGAATTGGAGAAAGATCTGTATACAGAGCGTTTCAGAACAAAAGCTCTTAATACCATGATAAATATCATTGAAAGAGATCTTAAGATTCCTGTAAGAAAAAAGTTTGGAACCAAACAGTAGAGGAGCTGCACAAAGAGTGCTCTAATGTAAAGATGAGCACTTTATGTGAACTGTTTGGTAAAAGTAGGCAAGCCTACTACCAGCGACAAAAATACGTTTACAAAGAAGAAGCAAAGACCGAGATATTATTACAAATGATTGCTAAAGAGCGCAAAGAAATGCCACGAATAGGCGGTCGAAAGTTACTGGTTCGTTTAGAATCCGAGCTTTCAGGGGAACTAAGTATGGGTCGCGATTCGTTTTTTAACTTTCTGAGAAGTAATCATTTACTGGTTCGTTGTAGACGTGGAGTAAGAACAACATATAGTAACCACTGGCTGCATAAATATACCAATTTGGTCAAGGATGTTATTCCTGCTGGGCCACATGAAATCTGGGTAAGTGATATCACATACATTCAAACAGCCGAAGGTTCTGGCTTTTTGAGTTTGATAACTGATCAGTACTCCAGGAAGATCATTGGTTGGAAATTAGGTCCGACTCTTGAAGCCAAATATACTGTTGATGCCTTAAAGATGGCAATAAATCAATTGCCTGAAGGTGTAACTAATGTTATACATCACTCCGACAGAGGTGTACAGTATTGTTGTGATCAGTATGTTAATATACTCAAATCCAATAACTTCAGAATAAGTATGACAGAAAATGGTGACCCAAGAGAGAATGCAGTAGCTGAGAGAGTAAATGGGATTTTAAAGAGCGAGTGGTTAAATCAAATGAAGTTCAAGACAAGGGAAGAAGCTTATAATGAATTAACAAGCATTATTAGAATTTATAACCAAAGGAGGCCTCATAGTAGTATAAGTATGAAAACACCTGACTTTGCTCACATATCAAGTGACAAGTTATCAAGGTGTTGGAAAAACTATTATAAAAGAAAAAATGCACAGAAGCAATATGAAGAAATCTTAGCTTTGTGATGCCCAACAAAGCGATGGTGAAACATTAAACCATTGTCATTAAAAACGGATGGGGTATCGAACCCCATACCGTTTTTGGCCCAACAAAGCTCAGGATCAACATTGCCCATTATCATTAAAATGAAAGTGTCAACTAAATACAGTAC
>JBLMZZ010000102.1:0-2989 GCA_050259095.1 Omnitrophica WOR_2 bacterium
CTCCTTTGACTAAACAGCTGGAAGAGGAAGGCATTTCAATACATTATGAAGATCGTCCTAATTTAATACCAAGAAATCTTGATCTGGCAATATACACACCGGCAGTCCCCGAAGACTTGGAAGAATTTCAAAGTATAAAGGATACCGGTTATCCATATATTAAACGCTCTGATCTACTTGAAATCATTACCAATAGTCATAAAACTCTGGCAGTTGCAGGCACACATGGCAAGACAACAGTATCAACCATGCTGGCTCATATCATGTACTCTTCAAGTGTTGGTTGTACTGCTTTTCTTGGAGGAATATCAAAGAATTACAACAGTAATCTTTTACTGAATCATCAGTCTGACTATATGGTAGCCGAAGCAGATGAATTTGATCGTTCATTTCTTAAGCTCCACCCCTATATTGGTGTAATTACGTCAGCTGATGCTGACCATCTTGATATCTATAAAACTCATGAAAATCTCTTAAGTTCTTTTGCGGCTTTCGTGGGTCAGATAAAAGATAATGGTAGCCTCCTTATCAAAGCAGGCGTGCAATTATCTTTACAATTGAAGAATAAAATTAATATTTACACTTATTCGGTCGCAGAAGAAACTGACTTTTGTGCTAAAGATCTTGTGCTTATAGATGGTAAATATCAGTTCAAATTAAAGACTCCCGATTCGGTGATTGAAGGGTTCTGTCCCGTATTACCCGGTATGTTTAATGTAGAGAATTCAATTGCTGCCGCTTCTGCTGCTTACCTATGTGGAGTCAATTCAAATGATATTGTTAGTGCTGTCAATAATTTTAAGGGTGTAAAGAGGCGCTTTGATCATATAATAGAGCGGAGCGACTTGCTGTATATTGACGATTATGCACATCATCCTGAGGAACTAAAAGCCTGTATTACATCAGTTAGGAAATTGTACCCTGGAAGAGAAATAACAGGAATCTTTCAACCGCATTTGTATACCCGAACAAGAGACTTTGCATCGGGATTTGCTCAAAGCCTTTCATTACTCGACAAACTCATCCTCTTGGAAATATATCCTGCAAGAGAAGAACCTATTGAGGGAATCAATTCTAAAATGTTACTTGATCTTGTTCCTCTGAATGATAAAATGATTTTAACGAAGAATCAGGTTGCTACCTATTTAACGACTCATAAACCCGATATTTTATTAACATTAGGTGCCGGCGACATTGATCAACTGGTACCTGTGATTGAAAGGATATTTGAAAGATGAAGAAAATATTAAATATCATTCTTATCACGTTCATGGCACTGAGTGTTATTTTCCTGTTTGTTTTTGCTAATATCAAACAGAAGGAAATCATTTGTGGCAAATTCGAAATAAATGTCGATTATGATGGTGCACCTCAATTATTAGATAAAACAGTTGTTAGAAATCTGATTACAGAAGCGGGCATAAAGATAAAAGGACAGCCAATTGAAAACATCCCTGTAAGGAAACTCACTAAGCTGCTTAACGCAAATCCATATATCAAAAAGGCCACTATTTCAGTAAGTGTCAACGGAAATGTAAAAGCCACTATCCTGCAGCGTAATCCATTGGTAAGAGTAGTAGATCGTGATTTTAACCAGGTAATTATTGATCATGAAGGCCATTTAATGCCTATCAATATTGATTTCCCAATTCGACTGGTTATGGCCAATGGTAACATACAAAATATTGCTTTAAGCAGAAAGATAGCCAAATTGGCATCAGCTAATAAACATCATTCTTCCAAACTAAGGCAGGATCAAACACTCCCGGAAGACCTTAGTAAAGTGTACAAAATTGCATTAAAGCTTGAAGCTGATACATTAACATCTGCGCTGATAGAGCAGATTTATATTAACGATAATAAAGAAATAGAACTCATTCCAATACTTGGAGATCAGTCAATACTTTTGGGAGATACTGTTGCTCTCAATGATAAGATTATGAAACTCAAAGCTTTTTACGAACATGGAATGAAGACATTTGCATGGAATAATTACAAGCTGATAAATTTAAAATATAAAAATCAAGTTGTTTGCTCAAAATAGTCAGGGATATGGAATCTGAAATAATAGTAGGTCTGGACATAGGCACCACAAAAATTGCCGCAATTGTAGGGCAGAAAAATGAACATGGTAAAATTGAAATCCTTGGTTTCGGCCGCTCCGATTCAATTGGGGTAAAGAGAGGTGTTGTTGCTAATATTGAAGATACGGTACAAAGCATTATAGCTGCTGTTAAAGAAGCTGAAGCTCGTTCCGATTCAAATATTGTAACGGTAAATGTTGGTATAGCCGGACAGCACATAAAGAGTATTCAATATCGTGGATCAGTTATAAGGCCTAACAGTGAACTCGAAATAAGCCAGGAGGATATCGATGGCTTAACCGATAGTATGTACAAGCTTGCAATGAATCCCGGTGAGGAAATCATTGAAGCTATACCTCAGGAATATACTGTTGATGGAGAAACTGGTATTAAGCAACCAAAAGGAATGCTAGGTCATACTTTGGAAGCTAACTTTCATATTATTACCGGTCAAACTATTGCTGCCCGTAATATCCTGAAGTGTGTTAGAAAGGCAAATCTCACTGTTGACTCGCTTCTTATGGAACCGCTAGCATCTGCAGAAGCTGTTTTGAGCGAAGAAGAGAAAGAAGCCGGGGTTGCCCTTGTTGATATAGGTGGCGGAACCACTGATATAGCTATTTTTCAGGATGGAATAATCAGACATACTGCGGTTATACCTTTTGGTGGCGATATTATTACCGAAGATATTAAAGAAGGATGCACCATTATAAAGAAACACGCCGAAGATTTAAAAGTAAAGTTCGGCTCAGCACTTGCCAGCGAAAACAGGGATGAAGAGATCGTTGCAATTCCTGGCTTACGCGGAAGGCCTCCAAAGGAAATTACCCTTAAAAATCTTGCAAGTATTATCCAGGCAAGAATGGAAGAAATTATAGAACATATTCATTTTGAGATAAAGAACT
>JBLMZZ010000103.1:0-13764 GCA_050259095.1 Omnitrophica WOR_2 bacterium
AAGATCAATCCTTACATGGAACCTTTGAATGATAATCTCAAATTTATTCAGAGTCAGTTTGGTGAAAAGGATAAAGAATATAAGAATATCACTGACTCACTTGAAAATGAAAAGATAGTCGTTCAACCTCTTGCCTATATAAGAGGAAGGAGTATTTCAAATGTTTGTTTCATAGTAGATGAAGCGCAAAATCTTACTCCTCACGAGATTAAAACGATCATTACACGTGCCGGACAGAATACTAAGATCATCTTTACAGGCGACATTTATCAAATTGATACGCCATATCTTGATGCACAGAGTAACGGTTTGTCATATCTCATTGATAAGATTAAGCATCATGCAATCTATGCACATGTGCGACTTGAAAAGGGAGAAAGATCAGAGCTGGCGAATCTGGCAAATGATCTTCTTTAAATCTTAAGGCAGTATAAGCGCCGGTTAAACAAACATTTTAGTGAAGCAATATAAATTACTTTGCTTCGTAAGTAACTGTGAGAACGGTTTGTCCAACACCTTTGAGTGTTTCTTTACTTATATGGCTCAGATCATCCTTGGTAGTATGCCAGAATTCATAAAATCCTTTTTCACGATCATCTTGGTAATCAATGATGTCAATTGTAGGAATTCTTAATAATTCATTCACATATACATGGTCATCGGTAATGGGACCGGAGTTAGTACTTAGAAATAAGTTGCTGTACCCAATTCTTTCAGCAGTCTGCCATACATTTTTAACGATATCAGGGGCATAATACCTTGAGCGTTCTTCTTTTGAAAACTGTGCACCTTCGCCTCCCACCATATCGAGAAGTATTCCGAAACGTGCAGAATAGCCGGGGATATGTGGATTGGCAGCCCAATATTGGGAACCGAGAGCCCATGCATTATCATATGCACCCTGCAATTCCTGTGGTTCACCATAATCTTCAGCATCAAAAAATATAATATCAACACCCAATCCAGGATTATTGATACTCATTAAACGAGCTATCTCAAGTAGAACACCAACTCCACTGGCTCCATCATTTGCAGCAGGTACAGGCTTTTTTCTGTTTGCAGGATCAGGATCATGATCTGCCCATGGGCGTGAATCCCAATGGGAGCAAAGCAATACTCTCGATTTCGATTCTTTATTGTAGCTTCCAATGATATTCCTTGAATCGAGCATAGTGCCATCAAATGCTCTTAACTTAGTTTTTTGCTCTGTAACTTCTGCATTATATCTTTTTAATGTGCTCACTATCCAATCACCACATGCACGATGAGCTTTGGTATTTGGAACTCTTGGTCCAAACGATAGTTGTTTAGCTATAAAGTTATAGGCAGTATCGGCATTGAAAACAGGAACATTGATTTCTTCCTTCACATCAATCTTCTGATTATCGGTTTCATTGGATTTTACATTCGGCTTGCATGAAGTGATTGAAAGAACCATTGTAATTAATAGTGTGGAAGAGAATATATTAAGATTGAGCATTATTTCGATATATAAGAGTTTAAAATCAGTTACAAGTCAATTAAAAATTAAGTCTGAATACTGCACCTTCACCTGGTTTCGATTTAACAGTAATGGATCCTTTATGAAGATGCATGATTTGTCGTGAAAGGCTTAACCCAATACCTGACCCTTCTTTCTTTGAAGTAAAAAATGGCATAAAGATCTTATCAAGTATATCGGGTTTAATACCCTGCCCATTATCTGCAAAATCGATAGTTATCCTGTCACCTGCATTTATTGATGCAACAACTTCAATTTGCGGATTTTCAACATCTTTAACTGCATCTATAGCATTCAGAAGCAGATTGATAAAAACCTGATCAATAAGATCAGGATCTGCCGTTATCATTAAATCATCCGGAAACATTCTTGGAGTGCATACAATTCCATATTTTTCCATTTTAGGCTTTAATAGAACATGTGCCCTATCAAAAAGTTCTTTTACAGCAAAGTATCTGAAGTTAGGTCTTGGAATACGCGTTAAGTTCCTGTAATTCTCAACAAAGGTCAATAATCCCTGACTTCGGTTACGGATGGTAACAAGTGCTTCATTTATGTTTTCAATATCATCTTCGTCAAGTTGTCTTAAGCGAATTTCCTTGTCATCTTCCTCTTCTTCCAGGAGAATATCTCTCACTGTTGATGCAAGGGAAGAAATAGGAGTAATTGAGTTCATAATCTCGTGTGTTAGCACCCTTATTAGATTCTGCCACGATTCTATTTCTTTTTCATCAAGTTCGGTAGTTATATTCTGTAATGATACTAATACAAATTCTTCACCTCTCATCCTGAATTCAGTCGCATAAACCGACAATTGAACAAGGTTATCGTCGATAACAATCTTTACAAGTTGTCGGTCGCCTGCTTTCATCTCAAGTAAAAGCTCAGGTAATTCAGGTTTTATATCTTTCAATTCCTGAACATATTGAATGTTGTTAACCTTCAACAGTCTTTTGGTCGCATTATTAAATATATCAACCTTGCCATCTTTCTTAAAAGCCAGTATCCCGATATTTACATGTTGAACAACCGTAAGCAAATAGTTATAATGCTCTTCTTTTTCGGCTCTGTTCTTCCTAAAATCAGCAATTACTTCATTAAAAGCGCGGTTGAGACCTTCGAAGGTACCCCCCAAAGCACGATCACTAAATGAGGTGCTGAAATCTGAGTGTCTTATACTCTCAAGGAAATGAGTGAGTTTACGGTTTGTGCGTTCAACAAAGTAAATGAGACTTGATATTTGAACCACAACCATAATTATGGCTATCAGAGAAGTAATGGGATGCTGATCTTTCTGAATGAGTAAAAGTAAGATCAGTATATTTAAGGTAATCAGTAAAATTCTGATTGTAATCCAAACTCTGAACTTTTTAAAGACCATGTTTTTCTATTCTTCTATAGAGTGAAGCCCTGGTCAGCCCCAATTCTTTAGCTGCCTTGCTTATATTGCCACCATGTTTGTCAATAACCTTACGTATCAGTAGCTTTTCTCTTTCTTCGAGGTTGGTGATATCATCAGTTTCAAGATCCTGATCATTCTCATCCATTTGAGAAAGGAAGAAGTCCTGTGGTTGTAGTATATTACTTTCACTCATTATAACAGCACGTTCAACAGAATGCTGTAATTCTCTGATATTTCCCGGCCAGGTATGCTTTTCAAGCCTCCTGACAGTAGAAGGATTGATTCTTTTGAGCGGCATCTTATACTTTTTGCAATAAATTGTAAGAAAATGCTCAACGAGTAGTTGTATGTCCTCCAAACGTTCACGTAGTGGAGGAAGATGAACTTCAACGGTATTTATCCTGTATAAAAGGTCCTGGCGGAATTTCCCTTCATTTACCATTTGATATAATGGCATGTTTGTGGCACAAATTAATCTTACATCTATTGGGATTTCACGATTAGTACCTAATCTTACGACTTTCCTGTTTTGAATAACGCTCAGTAGTTTGGATTGAAGAGCAAATGACAGGTTGCCAATCTCATCCAGGAATATAGTACCACGATTAGCAGCTTCAAATCTCCCTGCTCTGTCTTCCTTTGCATCGGTAAAAGCACCTTTCTTAAATCCAAAAAGTTCGCTTTCAAACAGAGTTTCACTTATAGCTCCCAAATCAACACTTATAAACACCTCATCTCTTCGTGAAGATGCTTTATGTATAGCGCGTGCTATCAATTCTTTACCTGTTCCGTTTTCACCTAGTATCAATACGTTGGCTTCGGTTTTAGCAACTTTCTCAACTGTTGCCATTACTTTCTGCATGGGAGGTGATTGCCCGATAAGATTTGTATAACCCTGATCGGATTCTGCTATCAGCACTTTCTGTTTACTCCTCAAATCATCAATTAACTCATTTGAATGTCTGACTTTAAGGTTTGCCGTAATTGTAGCTAATAGCTTTTTATTATCCCAAGGTTTCAATATAAAGTTGGTAGCTCCCTCCTTAATTCCCTGAACTGCTAATTCAATATCACCATAACCGGTTATGAAGATTACAACTGCCAATGGGTCAATCTCAATGATCTTATTTAACCAATGAAATCCTTCTTTGCCAGTAGTAGCATCTCTTGAAAAATTCATGTCGAGAAGTATCAGATCATAATTCTCTGTCTTCAATAAAGCAGGAATGTTTTCAGGATTTTTTTCAGTATGAACTATTGAAACATGTTGCTTGAGGAATAATTTAGCCGCAAGTAAAACATCTGTATCATCATCAACTATCAGAATTTTAGCTTCAATTTTACTCATTAGTTAAAAAATTTTAAGTTCTTTGTATTGAGAGAATGCAATAACGAACAACTCTGCTAAGATACAATATTATGTTCGAAACCGTACATTTATGTTCAACGACGAACGTTCATTTTAACAAAAAAAATTATCAATATTCTAAAAGCCTTGTGTACCAAGCAAATATAAACTGTGGCACAATATTTGGCTTAAAATACTAACCCTCTTTTAAAAAAGGATTAATGGATCGTATAATTGAGAAAAAGACTTGGACTGTCGGTCGTATACTAACACTTTCCGGAGCTGCTGTCTTCACTATTTTGGTTATTTGGATGTTTGCTTTCCGGGATAAAAGAAGCAAGTTGTATATCCAGAAAGATCAGGTGACAATTGCAGAAGTTGTTGAGGGGAAGTTTCAGGAGTTTATTCCGGTAGATGGTGTGCTTCTTCCTAAAAATACTGTGTACATAGATGCAGTACAAGGCGGTGTAGTTGATGATATATATGTTGAAGATGGGGCAATCCTAAAAAAAGGTGATCCAATTTTAAAACTGAGTAATGCAAACATGGAACTTAGTTATATGGATCAGGAAACTAGAATGTATGATGCTATCAATAACCTTGCTAATACACTGATCAGTATAGAACAGCTTAAATATACCCGGCAAAAAGAAATAACTGAACTAAACTACCAGATTGATAAGTTAAAGACTGATTTCAATAGAAAAGAGATCTTTTTTCATGATAAGCTGATTTCTCTGAAAGAGTATGAAGATGCTAAGCGTGACTATGATTATGCATCAAATCAACTGAAGATTTCATTGAAACTCAAACGACTCGATTCAATATCGGGTGTTCGGCAAAGCCAGCAAATCAGTTCTTCAATGGATCGTATGCAAGCTAACCTGTCATTGCTGAAACGGAATATGGATAACATGACCATTAAGTCACCCGGTGATGGCAAACTTTCTTCCTTTAATGTAGAGATTGGTGAAACGAAAAATGCCGGAGAACATCTTGGGCAAATTGATATCCCCGGAGGTTTTAAGGTGAGAGCCAATGTTGATGAACGCTATATATCGAGGATCTTTAACGGACAAGAAGCCGAATTTGATCTTGGAGGTGAAGTTTATCATCTTGTAGTTCATAAGATATTTACAAATGTTACTAACGGATCCTTTCAGGTTGATCTCCTTTTCTCAGGAAAAGAGCCTGACAACATTAAACGCGGACAGACACTGCAATTAAGAATGAAATTTTCGAGCGAAACCAATGCATTGACAATTAAAAGAGGTGGTTTCTTTCAGGAAACAGGCGGCAACTGGATTTATGTTGTTAACAAGGAAGGCACCTTTGCTCAAAAGCGTAACATTAAGATTGGTCGACAGAACATATATTCTTATGAGGTGTTGGAAGGATTAAAACCTGGTGAAAAAGTTATTATTTCCTCCTATGAACCTTTTGGCGATAAAGAAAAATTAATCTTTAACTAATTTAAATCGGACTTCATGAACACAACAATGCTAAAAACAGTAAATCTGACCAAGATATTCAGAACTGATGAAGTTGAAACAACTGCTTTACACAATGTTTCTTTTCAGGTGCTTACAGGTGAATTCGTTGCAATCATGGGGCCTTCGGGCTGTGGTAAATCAACTTTACTTAACATACTTGGATTATTAGATAACCCTTCGGGGGGCGATTATTATTTCTTAGGACAGGAAGTGTCGAAGTTCTCTGAAAAGATGAGAGCAAATCTCCGTAAAAAGAATATTGGTTTTGTGTTCCAGAACTTTAATCTGATTGACGAACTTAATGTATATGAGAATGTTGAGTTACCTCTGATATATTTGGGGATGAGCTCTACGGAACGGAAGAAACGCGTGGAGACTACACTTGAGCAGATGCAGATTATGCATCGCCGTAAACACTTTCCACTTCAACTTTCAGGAGGACAACAACAACGTGTTGCTGTAGCCAGAGCTGTTGTTGCCAATCCTCATTTGATTCTTGCAGATGAACCTACAGGTAATCTCGATTCTGCACATGGAGAAGAGGTAATGAACTTACTTGCCCAGCTGAATCAAAATGGTACCACTATTATCATGGTAACGCACTCGCAACATGATGCAGAGTTTAGTCAACGTATCATTCGGTTATTCGACGGCCAAATTGTTAATGAAAATATTCGTTCCGGAAAATCTGAAATTCCTTCTCAAAACCTTCAATGATATTCCTTAGATACTTTTTAACATCTTTCAGAAATCTTATCAGGCAAAAGACCTATTTGCTTATTAATCTTATGGGTCTTTCTGTCGGTATTGCCGCTTGTATGGTTATCGTTCTTTATGTGAGTTATGAAGAAGGTTACGATAAACAAATTGCTCAGCGAGACAATATGTTCAGGGTAGTTGAAATTCAAAATGAACCCGGTGTAGGCAATCAGCACGTTGCCATTACAATGGGCCCATTGGCTAAGGAGTTAAAGAATACTTTCCCGCATATTAAGGAAGCTATCAGGATTATGCCCGCATATTATATCGCTTCTGTTAGATATGGTGATAAGTTATTCAGAGAGACAGATATGGTTTGTGCCGATCCCGGTTTAATCAATATGTTCTCTATTAAATTATTGAGAGGAAATCCTGATGCCGTTTTGAAAGAACCAAAATCATTAGTACTCTCCGTGGATGTTGCAAAGAAATATTTTGGAAGTGTCGACAAGGCTTTCAACTCTGTAATGTTGCTTGATGAGGTCCCTTATAAGGTAGAAGGGATTATGGAAAATCAAACCAAACATTCGCATCTGTATTTCAACATTATTATATCAATGTCATCAATTGAAGAAAATCCTGCCTTCGACTGGATGAAACATTGGGGCTCTAATTCTTTTATTACCTACCTGCTACTTGATGATAAAAAATATGCAAGCGAAATTGAAGCCGCTTTCCCCAAATTCATAAAAGAGAAAATCTTTAGTCAGAATGATGGATGGGATTTCCTTGAAATGTATTTACAACCGGTTAACGATATTTACTTAAAATCACAGCATATTAAGTTTCAGATGGTATCAACCTTAGGAGACTCAAAAACTGTGTTGATTTTTATGATCGTCTCGGCTTTAATTCTTCTAATTGCCTGTGTTAACTACATTAATATATCTCTTGCCCGGTCGGTAAAGCGAGCTCGTGAAGTAGGAATACGAAAAGTTCTTGGTGCCGATAGAATGAGTTTGATTTATCGGTTTATAAGCGAATCTGTTGTAATCACCCTGATTGCTATTGTGCTTTCAATTGGTATTCTTGAGCTTATATTACCCGAAATAAATAAAATGCTTGGAACTTCTTTTGAGCTTAATTTCAAAGATCCTCTGTTTAATATCGGACTTCTAATATTGCTTATTGCCATCAGTTTAATATCTGGTTCCTATCCGGCTTTTTATCTCTCAAAATACCAGCCCGTTACTGTTCTTAAGGGAGGTATAACAAATAGCGGAAGGTCAGGGTACTTAAGTAAAAGCCTTGTAGTATTTCAGTTCGCTATCAGCATTGGTCTTATCTTTTCTATCTTAATGATTAATGATCAAATCAAATATATAGAGAAGAAAAACCTTGGGATTAATTACAATAACTCATTGTTTGTCTTTTTTGGACAAAATGATTACAAGAAGCTTGATGTACTTAAAGAGTCGTTATTTGAAAACCCCGTAATAAAAAGCGTTTCGGGTTCTTCATTTCTAAATGGAGTTAGTGGTTCGCAAGGGCCTATCTTTATTGATGATTCATCAAATACAAAATTGACTGTCAGGTTTGGGTATATTGATCAGGACTTCTTCAAAACAATGGAAGTCAATCTTAAAGATGGCCGAAACTTTGATCCAACACGACATTCAGATAGTGCAGGTGCGGTAATACTCAATCAAAGTGCTATTGATAAATTAGGTTGGGATAGTTTTTATGGGAAACACTTGAGTGTGGGTCCTGATGGAGATTCGACTCTGAAACCCGAAGTAATTGGTGTTATTGATGACTATCATTACTATTCATTAAAAACACTCATTGAACCTGCTGCATACTTTTATATCCCTGAAAGATTTAGAGGAGTAACAATTAAATACTCATCACAAGAAAAGAGAGAACAGGTAGAGAGTTTTATTGAATCTAAATGGAAAGAGCTGTTTCCAAAAACACCCTATCAATCAGTTTCTTCTTATCAATTCATAACCGACAGCTATAAGAGTGATTACAAAATAAGAACACTGTTTGTTTATTTTGCCATCATCAGTATGTTCTTATCATGCTTAGGCTTATATGGTCTTACCTCACTGCTTATTGAACAAAAGACCAAGATCATTGGAATAAAGAAAGTTCTGGGAAGTCCGGTCTTTTCAATTGTCCTGGACCTTGTTAAAGAATATTTGATGTTGGTAGGAATAGCTGGTTTAATTGCTATTCCATTATCAACAATATTCGTTGAGCGGTTTTTAAATAACTACCCTTATCGGGTAGATATAAGCGTTCCAAACATCATGACGGCTGTTGTATCAGCTGTTACTATCGCTTTTATCACTGTTGTCTTTAAAGCCGGTAAAACTGCCAGCTCCAATCCTCTCGAAGCTCTAAAGTACGAGTGAACATCTCTTGCATTGATGTTGAAATCCGCATTTAACTCTCCTTGTTAATTCAATGTACAATTTCATTGAGGTAAATTAACTTTGTAACTATAAAAAGCATTGGATTGTTATTAATTGTAGAAATCCGATCAATTTGGATTGAACTTTTTTGATCAATCCAAATCACTTAAAAAATAAATTGGTACAATTTCTGATACACGCGCTTTTAATATTAATTTTACCACCCCTAATTCTAAAACAGTAATACAGGAAATGAAGAACAAGTATTTAGACCTTATTGAGCAGACATTTGACTTTCCACAAGATGAGTTTCATGTTGAAGACAATGAACTCTATTTTCACAATATACCTTTAATGGATATCATTAAGCAGTATGGTACTCCGTTGAAAATTACCTATTTACCTAAGATATCACAACAAATACAGAAAGCTAAAAAGATGTTTAATGTTGCCATGGCTAAAGCTGATTACCAGGGCGATTATCATTATTGTTATTGCACCAAGAGTTCACACTTCTCATTTGTAATGGAAGAGGTACTTAAGAATGATGTGCATGTTGAAACTTCTTCGGCATTTGATATCTTTTTACTTGAAACATTGCACGAACAGGGCATGATCAATAAAGATAGTTTTATCATTTGTAATGGATTTAAACGTCCCCAGTATATTGAAAACATTTCAACATTAATCAATGAAGGTTTCGAAAATACAATTCCTATTCTGGATAATAAATTTGAACTTGATCAACTCGACAGAAACATTACAAGGAAATGTAAAATAGGAATGCGTATTGCCTCTGAAGAAGAACCTAAGTTCGAATTCTATACTTCGCGTTTAGGTATTCGTTATAATGACATCATTCCTTATTATGAAGAAAAGATAAAGAATAATCCTAAGTTCCAGCTTAAGATGCTGCATTTCTTTATCAATACCGGTATTAAAGACTCGGCTTATTATTGGAATGAATTATCAAAGTGCGTTAATCTCTATTGTCAGTTAAAAAGTATTTGTCCTGAATTAGATTCATTGAATATCGGTGGAGGTTTCCCGATTAAGAATTCTCTTTCATTTGATTATGACTATGAGTATATGGCTGAAGAGATTATAGCTCAGATCAAATTAATTTGTGAGAGAAATAATACTGTTGAGCCTGATATCTTTACAGAGTTCGGTTCATATACGGTTGGTGAGAGCGGTGCAACACTGTATTCCATCATTGACCAGAAACAGCAAAATGACCGTGAGTTATGGAATATGATCGATTCATCATTCATGACTACATTACCCGATACATGGGCATTAAACCAGCGCTTCATTCTGCTTGGAATAAATAAATGGGATTCTGAATATGAACGTGTATTCCTTGGCGGACTTACATGCGACAGTGAGGATTACTACAATGCTGAAGCTCATGCAAACGCAATCTTCCTTCCGAAGCTTGATAATGATGAACCATTGTATATAGGTTTGTTTCATACCGGTGCCTATCAGGAATCAATTGGTGGATATGGTGGTATTCAACATTGCTTGATCCCTGCTCCTAAACACATTATTATTGATTTGGATGAAGAAGGTGAATACACCACCAAACTATTCGCTAAAGAGCAATCTCATAAGTCGATGCTGAGAATTCTCGGTTATTGATTTTCGATAATAATTAGATTAACTTAGCGAATCTTAAAAAATTTAGTCTAACTATCTAATAAATAGTTAGTTTTCAAACGTTTACTTATAAACAGGGGGTATATGAAACACAAGAATTTCGGGGATCTTCCCGATGAATACAGTAAGTTTGAAAATTCAAAAGTTGTTATTCTTCCTGTACCATACGATGGTACAAGTACTTGGATTAAAGGTGCGGATAAAGGGCCGGAAGCTCTGATTGAAGCATCGGGCAACATGGAAGTTTACGATATTGTTGCTGATAAAGAAGTTTATAAAATTGGCATCCACACTGCCGAACCTATAAGGGAGAGAAGATCACCTGAAAAGGTTGCTAAGGAGGTTGAAGCAAAAATAACCCAATTATTAAAAAAAAAGAAGTTCCCTGTAATCATAGGGGGTGAGCACTCAGTTAGTATTGGTGCATTTAAAGCATTTGCCGACTTTTACAAGGGGAATGATTTAACTATACTTCAGTTTGATGCTCATGCTGATATGCGGCAAGAGTATGAAGGAAGCAAGTACAATCACGCTTGTGTTATGGCCCGCGCTTCAGAATTAGCACCGGTATTACAGGTTGGTATCAGGAGCATGAGCTATGAAGAACGTGCTGATGTTAAGCCGGAAAGAGTATTTTATGCTGACTATATTCTTGATCAGACCAATACTACCTGGATGTATGACCTGCTTAACAAGATAGGGAAGAATGTTTACATTACCATCGATTTGGATGTACTTGATCCATCAATTATGGGGTCAACAGGTACACCTGAACCTGGTGGAATTCTGTGGTACCAGATGATTGAAATTTTAAATAAAGTAAATCAGAAAACCAATATAGTAGGTTTTGATGTAGTTGAGCTTTGTCCCATGAAATACAACAAAGCTCCCAATTTCCTTGCCGCCAAATTATTATACCAGTTACTGACGTATAAGTTTCTACCGTTGTTGAAGTAGGAATATTAGACCAGAATTCGTTATCAATAAGGTTTTTTTTCTTACTACTTTGTATTGGATACTGTTCGCCACTGCCATTAATGGTACTTTGGCAGTTTGGCAAAAATCCTCATTGATATTACTTATTATTTAACTTGAGACTCAAAATATTCTAAAGCAAGGTGAACTTTTGAATAAGGGAAATGCTTCCCCTTATCACCACTGCATTGTTGTTTAAGAATCAAAGTTGAGTTCTTTATTGCAGTTTCAAGTTTGTTATCTTTACAAATGCTTTGGACCCAGTTTAAATTTTTAAGAAACGCTTCTTCTTTACAATAATTCTTCATGTATTTTAAAAGAAGCTTTATTACTTCCGAGGCATTTATAAATTCTTGTGTTGTCTTAAAATAATGCATTAAAAACCAAAATTCAATGCAAGGCATAGTTTCGCAGATAAATACTTGGCTATTATAGGCATATTTCTTTTTGAGTCTTTGAAAATCATTTATTTTATTTTGATTTACTATTGTGTCATAATCAGTAAAATATATTATTTGATCACAGCCTCCTGATAAATGAGAGTCAATAATATTCTCTGCAGTTTCAATAGTAATGCTTGAAAACAACGATGGACGAATGGAATACTTGTATCCTCTTAACGCTTTGAGATGTTTTAAATAATACTGCTCAGTTCTCCCATCACCTAAAACTAAATATGTTTTTTTGACTTCACGTATTCCTGATTTCCTTGACATTTCTTAATCCTCCAGATCAGGAATAGCACCAAACTTTCCTTGCTTATAAGCATTATAGAATGATAATTCCTTGCGAAACTTAAAATCAGCCATTGAATAGATTGAAGTTGCACCATCCTTACCCTTTTCAGTAAACCAGATCGCATCTCTCCTCAAAATCTCTTTTTCTTGTAGCAATGAAAGATTATGAGTTGTAAAAATCATTTGAGCTTCTTTAGATTTCTTCAAGAACTCACGTAAAAAATGCATTACCAACAACGGATGCAATGCTGTTCCTATTTCATCAATTGGTAGAAAACAATTATTTTCAATTGTTTTGAAAAAAGGAGCTGATAAACCATAGTATCTTAAAGTCCCTTTTGACTCCAATGATTCCGGTAACTTATGAAGTTCTACTTTGCCTTGTTTTAAAATACGATGTTCAAAAATTGTTTTATTAACGATAATACTTTTTTCCTTCAATATTTTAGCTTTAGCGTCTTCCGGTAACGGACCATTCTCAAGGATTTTCAATATCCGATCAGATAGATGTTCAGATATTTCTTCAAATGAAATATCTGATATATTGAAATCAGCCTCTTTAATAAAATCTAATGCAAATTTTTTGATCCTATCATCTTCCTGAATACAACGATCAGAATATTCAGTTAATGAAGTATAGGGTGTAATTGTTGGCATTAACTGATTTTTTAACCAATCAGCAGGAATATTGAGTTCAGGTATGGAAAGGTTCACCTGAGAATATGCAGCTAATACAGACATATTCTTCAAAGTCTTGAGTTGTAAAGCTTCAGTTGCTTGTTCTGATATTTTTACCTTAGATCCGAATTTAACTACTGATACTTTTATCTTTTCATCAAAAACTCTTTCAAAAATCATTGCAGGCTGAATCGTTGGATAATAATGTAATATTTCTTTTACTACCTTCTCTTTATCTATCTCCAATTGATATTTGTACTTAATCCCACCAGCAAAAAATATTAACTCAAAATATCCGGATTCTTCGTTACTACTCGAAAATTTAAATGGAATAAAATGAGTTGACTTATCACGCTCTTCTGGAATCAATTGCACAAAATTCCTGATAAAGTCAAATGCTGATAATAAATTACTTTTTCCTGATGCATTTCCACCATAAATCATTGCCATTTTGAGTATGCGAACACCAGGTACAGGTTCTGCTATATAATATTCCTCAAGGGTATTATCGGAAGTAGCTTCAAAACTAAAAGTTACTTCGTCCTTGAAAGATAAAAAATTCTGCATTTTAATTTGAAGTATCATCTCTATTTTGATTAAATGCAATTATATTGCAAATATACAAAATAGAATCAGCTAAAATCAAGTTTATTTGTCGATTCATGCATAATTAATGTTTGAAAGAATTGACTATTGGTATTCCTCAATCTGATCAGAATTCGGTCAGAAGTTGTATTTCATGCGTATTTTATACGTATTTCATACGTATTTCATACGTGTACACACGTACAAAATACGTATGAATAGTGCATGAAAAGCGTATAAAATACAACTTCAATATTACTTTAA
>JBLMZZ010000104.1:0-12289 GCA_050259095.1 Omnitrophica WOR_2 bacterium
AGAGCGAAGAAAAAGCTTGCACCAATTGAAAGTGACAGAAAGTAGTAATTATCCAGTAATAGATTGGCCCATGCTCTTGAAGGTTGAGTAATAAAGGCATATACAATTACGATTGCACCAACAATAATAAGAGCAATAGATGCTTGCTTTAACTTTCCGGATAGGGTAAATTGATTTTCCATCTCAGCTTTATTTATTGTTTTTGTAATTCGTTTTTCACATACATTGCTATCATCCATCTGTCTCTAGGACGAATCATATGCCCGTGTGGTCCCATAACCTGAAAGCCAACTGTAATTACATGATAGATTTCTGAAGCATTAGCAGCCATCATTTTATCAGAAAGAAGTGATGCAGGTTTCATTGTATATCGGCCACTGGTATAAAGAAATCCTTTGCCATCGCCCAAATTGCCATGACAATGAGCACAAAAAATCTGAAATTCATTTTTACCTCTGATAAGGTCTTCTTCAGTGAGAGTATATGGATTGACTAATTCTTTTGCAGCAAGAGCTCTTCCTTCAGGTGTTGCATCATACATGTATGGCTCCATTTCAACAGGGATAGTATGAGCTGGTGGCAATAGCATTGATTGTCCGGTAGGTAAGTTAGGATTTGGAGCATAGGTTTCATAAGCTAATGAATGCGCCATGTCAGGAAAATATTCATAACCTTTTTCATTTCGTCTTCTGTCACATGAAATAGCGAGAAACGACAGGCTCAAAACGTAAATTATAAATTTATACTTCATTATCATTTGGCTATCAGGTTAAAGGTTGAAGCTCTTTTTCATGTATTTCTTCAGCTCCGCTTTCATGGAGTAGGTTCCTTAAATCGTTTGAAGACTGAAGATTACCATCTAATTCAAAAACTATAATAAACTTATCATCCATTGCACGTTCATCGGGCATTACAAATGATTTTCCCGGATATACTTTTGCACGAACTGAGAAGGTAAATAAGCTCGCTAATGTAATGGTGAGAATAGTAAGAACAAGGGTTACTACAATAAATGACGGAAATGCATTTGTAGGTTTCCCACCATAATTTATTGGCCAGTCAAGTACTGCCGTGTACATTAAAAATGCAAGAATACTTATGGCACCAATAAAACCAAACAGGAATGCTGCAAAAGTAAATCTCGACTTTTTACCCATTGCCTCTATGGCTTCATGTATAGGATAAGGAGTATATATCTCGGCAATTTTTATCCCTGCTTCCTTAACTCTATGTATTGCAGCCAAAAGTGTATCCTCATCGTTGAATACACCTACGATATACTGATTATTCATGATGAATTATTTTTTTCGTGTCAATACCTTGTGATGTATCTTTCAGCACACCTTTAACTTCCGAAATAGCCATAATTGGTAAGTACTTCATGAAAAGGAGCACAGCACTGGTAAATAAACCCACTGTTCCAACAAAAAAGCCTACTTCTACCCAGGTAGGTTGGTAAGTAGTCCAGTTTGATGGTAAGTAATCTTTTGAAAGAGAGGTTACAATAATATTGAAGCGCTCATACCACATGCCAATATTTATAAATATTGAAATAATGAATGCTGCTGTAAGGTTGTGCCTAATCTTCTTTGACCAGAATAGTTGAGGTATCAAAGCATTACAAGTAATCATTGCCCAAAACTCAAAAGTGTAATCACCGGTAATGCGGTTATGGAAGAAAGTAAACAGTTCATATTCTGAGCCCGAATACCATGCAATGAAGATTTCAGTGGTATAAGCAGTTCCCATAATGAGGGAAATGAATATTAATATCTTGGCAATAGCATTAAGGTGAGAGTCGGTAACATAATCCTGCAAACTATAGACTTTTCTAATAATTATCATAAGAGTCATTACCATTGCAAACCCTGAAAATATAGCTCCCACAACAAAATACGGAGGGAATAAAGTGGTATGCCAACCTGGAATAACCGATGAAGCAAAGTCTGTTGACACTATTGAGTGAACTGATACTACAAGCACTGCAGCAATACCCCCAAGAATATAACTCAAGCCCTCATATCTCAGCCATTGTTTTGTTGAACCGGTCCATCCAAAAGCAAAGAAACCATATACCGCTTTCTTTATCCTTGTTTTTGAACGATCACGTATAGTTGCAAAATCAGGAACCATACCAAAATACCAGAATGAAGCTGAAATAATAAGATACGCTGTGATTGCAATAAAGTCCCAGAATAGGGGAGAGTTGTAATTTACCCATAAAGGTCCTCTTGTATTTGGATAAGGGAAAATGTAAAAAGCCAACCATATTCGTCCCATATGTATTGCGGGGAACAGTGCAGCACAAGCTACTGCTGCAACAGTCATTGCTTCAGCAGCTCTGTTGATTGAAGTCCTCCATCTCTGTCTTAATATTAATAGAAAGATTGAAAATGCTGTTCCGGCATGTCCTATTCCAATCCACCAAACGAAATTAATGATCTCCCAACCCCATGCAACTGAATTATTTACATTCCACATGCCAATCCCAATTGAGATAGTGAGGTATATGGCAATCATTCCATAAAGTAATGCCATTAAGCTAATAGCAAATGCTATTTTCCACCATAATGGAATTGGTTGATCTATTGGAGCAATAATATCACTACTTATCTGGTGATAATTCTTATTACCATGTATTAGTGCACCTCTGATTTCAGTTTTGTACATAAATTATTAGCGTTTTGTTTTGGGCATTATTTATGCATTATTCTCCTCTTTATTACGTATCAGCGTAAGATATCCTACCGAAGGCAATGTATGAAGTTCTTCCAGTAAATGATAATTGCGCGGCTCCTTAAATAACTTTGAAATTTTACTTTCAGGATTATTAAGATCTCCAAATACAAGCGCATCACCAGGACACGCCTGAACACATGCCGGAAGTATCTCACCATCTTCAAGTACACGGTTATCAAGCTTGGCTTCTAGTTTCTTTGCCTGAATACGTTGAACACAGAAAGAACATTTCTCAACTACACCTCTTTCACGTACTGTAACATCAGGATTAAGTACCATTCGACCAAGATCAGAATTTAAGTGATAGTTAAACTTTTCATTGGTAGCATACCTGAACCAGTTGAACCTTCTAACCTTGTAAGGACAGTTATTAATGCAATATTTGGTACCTATACATCGGTTGTAAGCCATTTGATTCAATCCCTCATTACTATGGTTGGTTGCCGAAACAGGACAAACATTTTCACAAGGTGCATTATCACAATGCTGGCATGGAAGAGGCTGAAAAACAACCTCAGGGTTTTCGGCTGTTCCGGTGAAATACCGGTCAACCCGTATCCAATGCATTATCCTTGTTTTCTTAACTTCCTCTTTACCAACTACCGGTATATTATTCTCTGCCTGGCATGCAATGACACATGTATTACAACCAATACACTTATTCAAATCGACACCCATTCCCCAGTGATGACCTGGAAAACTAATTTCTTTGTATAATGTAAGATGCTTCTTCTCAAATTCAGCGTGCAATTCATTACCTGCATCCGGACTTCTGCGATAAGCTGAAAGTACTGATTCTCTTACAATTGGTCTGCCTTCCATATTACCATGCTTTTGAGAAATGGCTAACTCATGTTCTCCTTCCTCAATACTTATAGATGCTTTTGTAGTATAAAACCGTCTGTTATCATCAGTATAAGTAACCAGGTTGAACGCATTCTCCCCAATATCAATACATGCCTTACCAAATTTCGTATGTCCATATCCCAGTGCAACAGAGATAGTACCTTTTGCCTGACCCGGCTGAACATACACAGGTAACCTCATCTCATTTATTCTGATTATGCCACCTGTTTTTGTTTTAAGATCATTAGCTGTTTCGGGAGAGACAGATGCAAAGTTTTCCCACGATATCTTTGCAATTGGATCTGGTAGTTCAAGTAACCATGGATTGTTGGTGTGATTGCCTTTCCCCATTGCTACTGATGTGTATAGACAAACTTCAAAAGCTTGTTTTAAACTGCTTTTTTGTTGAACGACGGAAGATATCGCATCATTTATTAAAGTGCTGTTGAAGCTACTGCTTAAAGAAGGAGGTTCAACTTCATAAACTCCTTTCTGCAGCACTTTACTCCAATCACTATCAGTGCCTTTAATTATCTGAGATTTCCAGTATTCTTTCAGGTACTGATAATAATCTGATTCTATTCCTAACCATTTAATAAGACTATCCTGTGGCTGACGCGTATTATAAAGATTTCTGATTACAGGTTGCGACAGACTGTAAATTCCTCTCTTTGGTTCCGCATCATCCCATGACTCAAGAAAATGATTGCCCGGTAATATATATCTAAAATGCTCATTAGATTCATTCACTGTAGTATTCAATGATGCAGTGAATTTCAACTTCTTTAAACCTGAAATAAAAGAATCAGGATCATGATAATCATACACAGGATTAGTGTTCCACATAATAAGACCACCAACAGTTCCATCATTCATTTCATCAACAAACTGTTTCATATCACTATCAACAGCCTGATGTGTGAGCAAAAGCCGGTTAAGATCTAATGTACTGTTATAATTACCGAGTAGATTGTTAATTGAATTTATAAGAATTTGAACATTTGAATCATTGCTTCCCGAAATAACAATTGATTTTCCCTTCGACTTCCATAGTTCATTAGCAATCTTTTTAATAGCCGGATGATTTGTATTACTCTTTTGTGTAACAGATTGCCCGGTTAATTTGGCTATTTCATTATGCAATTGCAATATCAAACCCGCTTCTTCCGAAGGTTTTATAGCATAACGTTCATCAGCTTTACTGCCTGTAATTGTTAATCCACTTTCAAACTGGTAATGTTTTACTAAATCTTTCTTTCCATTAAGTAAATCTTTTCTTGTTCCATAGCGATAAGCAAATTCACAGGGTGATAACCATGTTCCCAGAAAATCAGCAGTGAACGATACAATAACATCAGCTTTATCAAATAAGTAATCAGGGATTCCACTTATGTCGAGATTAACTTTATTGGCCAACAGCATAGCAGATGCTGATACCGGTTCATAAACAACATGCTTACCGGGGTATACTGATAAAAATTGATTTATAAGCTTTTTAGTAGCCGGACTAATAATATTCGAAGTGAGTATAACTGTCTGTTGTCCTGCTTTGGTAACGTCTTTTAATCGTGCAACAATATCATCATCTACTGTTGACCAACTGCTTTCAACACCATCTTTAAGAGGAGCTTTAAAACGAGCGTTATTATCATAAAGACTGAGTATTGATGCCTGAACACGTGCTGTTGTTCTTCCTTTACTAATTGACGAAAGAGGATTCCCTTCTATTTTAATAGGCCGGCCATCTCTTACTTTAACCAAAATGCTATTATATTCAAAACCATCATAGTATGTAGAAGCATAATGATTTGCCACACCGGGCATTACTTCTTCAGGCTTAATAAGATATGGGATTGCTCTTTTAACTGGATTTTCACAACTTGATGCAATAGCAGCAGTGGCGAAACTAAATCCACAAAATTTAAGAAAATTACGCCTTGAAGATGTTTTTGAAGAGACCTCTTTATCAATTAAATCTATAATTGAATGATCTTTTTCATTTTCATCTTCTTTTACGGATTCATTATTTCCATTTAAAGCTTCAACGCTGCTCCAATATTTCTTTTCCATTTAAGACAGAGGTTAACATGGATATTTAATTCTTATTGCATTTAATTAATAATGGCACTTCATACAATCAATTCCACCAATATTTTCAACTGTAACGGGTACTATCATTCCATTTTTATCTGTTTTGCTGAGTCCTTTATAGGTCGAATAATACTTGTTCCCTGTGAAATCTACCTGAGTCTTTCGATGGCAATTGACACACCAGCCCATTGAGAGATCACTTTCTTGTTTTAGGATATCCATATTTTGGACATTACCATGGCAAGTCTGGCATTGTACTTTACCCGCATTGGCATGCTGAGCATGGCTGAAAAACGTAAAATCAGGGAGATTATGAACCCTTACCCAAGCAACAGGTGTGTTGGTTGCAACTGCCCTGTGTATTTTATTTATCTCAAAACTGCCTGAATTTCTGCCTGTTCTAACCACATTATGGCAATTCAAACAAACATTGACTGAAGGAATATTCGCTGATTTAGCAAAATCTGCTGTAAAATGACAATAACGACAATTAGTCTTATTATTTCCGGCATGTACTTTATGTGAGAATTTAATCGGTTGATCAGGAGCATAATTCTGTGTTCTGCCTAAATCTCTTGCTTCCACGTAGGCTAACCAACTGTGAACTGAAATGCCGATTAACAAAACTACCAGGTGAATAATTCTGTATTTGATTTTTTTTGTGATGAATAGATCTATTAATGCCAGCGTCATTAAAAATCCAAAAGAGATAAACAGGATAAGTTTGATTGGGAATATTTTATAATCGTGTATTTCCTGAGTACTAAGATGTGATAAGTAAGCAGCTACGTAGTAAACTTCCTGTTCACTCATCTTGATTCCCTTATGGGCCTCTTCCATTTTGGATGAAACAGGTTGCCCCATAACCTGGTATATATTCATTCCTTTCGGTTCCATAAAAGCTTTCGCTAAATCAAAAGCTGATGGATTCCAATTAAGTGTGTCACTTATTACTGTATTATGACATTCAGTGCAGTTGAAGCTTCCACCGGCTTCAAGAGGTATTAATCCATAGAATAAACGCTCACCTCTCAGGTATTCATCATGCTTGAACCCGGTCCTTTTATTTGCATCAACTTTAAGTACTTTTACTTCTTCAGGTTTGAATTTAGAGATATAGTCAAGTATATTGTTTATATCAGCATCAGAGAACTGGCTGAAAGGAGGCATAATCGTTTTATTATTCTCCTGAAAGAGTTTAACAGCAGTAGGGTCTCCCGATTTTATAACTACTTGCGAGTCATGAATGAACTTTAATAACCATGATTTTTCTCTTCTTTGTGTAACACCCATCAAGTCAGGTCCAACAAGTTTCCCTTTACCAATTGAATGGCATGCAGTACAATTCTTTTCAAACAGGCTTTTCCCTTCCTGTGCACTTGAAGCCAGTGGGAAAATTATTAAGGCACAAAGAATGACAACAAGAGTCTTACCTGTTATTGCAGACCGGTAATATTTTGCTTTCAGATTCATACAAAGCTGGTTATATAGTAAAAACAAAAGAAAAAATGCTTGAAAGAAATTTGCAACATAGAAATGGAATCAGTATTAATGACTTTTTCTACCATGCTTTGTCTTAAATTAGGTACTCCCACTACAATTTTGCCTTTGCGAATATAATTCTAAATAGCATAGCAAACAATCAAATCCATTATAATGATTACAAAATATTGTATTTTATAATCAGTCTAAACAAGGTAGGAGATAGAAAAACAATCTGAAGTGAAGGAATAAAAAAATGCCTTTAAACCATTAGTTTAAAGACATTTTTGCTGCGGAGAGGAAGGGATTCGAACCCTTGGTACCCGTAAGGATACAACGGTTTTCGAGACCGCCCCATTCGACCACTCTGGCACCTCTCCATATTATTGGCGAGCAAAAATATTCATTTAATTTGTTACAATGGCATTTATTAAAGAGAAGTTGGAAAATAAATTACATAGCTGTAAAAAAGAAAGGCTGTTAATTGTATAACAGCCTCTCCTGAGAAATATTGAATATGTGTTAATGTTTACGAAGCATATCACGTATTTCGCGGTCAGTTTTTCCTAGTTTTTTCTGCAGACGGCCAATCAATTCATCTTCTTTGCCATCTTCAAATGCTAAATCATCATCAGTTAGTTCGCCGTATTTTTGCTTCAGCTTACCTTTTAACTCATTCCAATGTCCTCTCAATTCCAAATTTTCCATACAAGTTTCCTTTCTGTTAATTTAGTGAATCTTTTTGCAGGACAAAGGTCTGATTTAACAGCTAAAATCTTGTTATACAGTACAAATTAAATTTTACATGTATTCAATTTCATGCTCATCTTCAACCGGGAAGAAAAGATTGAAACTCGAACCTTCTCCCTGAATACTTGAAGCAGTGATGAAACCATTATGATTTTGAACTACTTTTTTACAAATTGTTAATCCAATCCCTGTTCCACTGTATTCATCTTTGCCATGAAGCCTTTGAAAAATCTCAAAAATCTTATGAGCATATTTTTGATCAAATCCAATACCGTTGTCCGAGAAGTTAATACAATGATAATGGGCTATTTTCTTTAGACCAAAACCTGTAACCAATTCTCCCGGAACTACTTTTGTAGTTATTTTTATAACAGGGGGTACATTTAACTTGCTATATTTTAATGCATTATCAATAAGATTGATAAATAACTGCAAAATTTGAGGGCCTATGGCATTTAGTATAGGTAAAGGCTCAAACTCTATTTCGGCTTCCTTATTCGCGATTTCTTCTTTTAAATTCTGGATAGCATCTTTTAATACCAAATTAAAATCGGTGAGAACCTTAACGCTTGAAGGATTATTTGTTCTTGAGTAATTAAGCAGGTCATTTATCAGAGTTTGCATCCTCTGAGCTGAATTTTCAATACGTTTAAAATAATGTTTGCTGGTATCACTCAGGCTATTATCTTCTCTTTCCATGATCATTTTCGAAAGTATCTGAATTTTTCTCAGGGGTTCCTGTAAATCATGTGATGCCATGTGATTAAATGAAGCCAACTCCTCATTTTGTCGCTCAAGTTGAAGATTCTTTTCTTCTAACATTATTTCTTTATCAATCAGTGATGTTATGTCCTGAGCAATCCCTATAACATAGGAGCTTTTAAGAATTCTCATCTTATCAGATGTCCCTTTTAAATACCTTATTTTGCCATCCTTTCTAATTAATCTAAAGACAGTTACACTAGTCCTGTTCATCTGATAATCCTTTAAACTGGTTTCAATTAAATTATTTCTGTCGTCAGGATGAACCAGCTCAATTATCTTTTCAAAGGTTATCTCTTCTTTTGTAGTGTATCCGGTAATTTTCTGAAGGTTCTCAGAAATATTTATTTCATTGGTTTCAAGGTTAATGTGCCAGTGACCCAACCCGGCACTTATTTCGGCATTGTGAATTACTTTAAGTGATGTTTTAAGCTCAACATTCGTCATCCTTAACTCCTCTTGTCTTTTCTGAAGTTGTTGCATTTTTATAACATCATCGGTAATATCCTCTATAGTTCCGATCAAAAAAGAGTCCCCATTCTGACTTACTGTTTTACTTATTGCTCTTATATGCTTTATAGTTCCTGTCTTCGTGATTATTCTGTATTCCCATGTTCCTGCTTGCTGATTGTCAAGTGTATACTCTCTTATTTGTTCAATCCTTTGCTTATCTTTTGGATGAATAAAAGTTGAATTAAAGTAATCAATATCCGGAACGAATTCATTTGGTTCACAATCGAGAATTCTGTAAAAATTATCTGAATAAAAAAGTTCATGGGTGTTAAGGTTCCATGAAAAACTACCCATGTGTGCATTAATTTCTGCCTGATTAAAAATCAACTCAATCATAGGTTCTGATGTCGCAGTATTAGCTTCAAAATCGTTAGGTTTCATTGTAGCTGGATATAGTATTATGTTACTCGTCAATCATTTAGATTAAAAAAATAAAGATACTGCAAAAAATACAAAAACTCACTTTAATTAAAATTAACCTCAATCTTTTTAATTTCTCAGGCAGGTAAACGATAGTAGTCATAAATTGTTTTTCACAAAATTAATTTCAAATATTCAATTAAGTCTTCAACTTAATATTAAGAAGATGTAATTTATTAAGTTGCTTGTATAATGGGCTAATAACCAATGTGATATAATTTTATCTTCTCATTATTAGTCATGGCCTCAACTAAATCAAAGAAAAAAAATAAAATAAAAAAGAAATGGGTAATTATTTTTGGAATAATTGCCCTGCTCATAATCTTTAGATTGTTTTTACCCGGTATTGTTTTACACTATGCAAATAACAGTCTGGCCCGATTGGATGGTTATTACGGGCATATTGATGATATTGACATCTCTCTTTATAGAGGTGCATATCAAATAGATAATATCTACTTGAATAAAATTGATACAGTTTCAGGGAAAAAGGTCCCTTTTTTTAATGCCGACCTAATTGACTTATCTGTTGAATGGCGGGCTTTGTTTGATGGCAGAATTGTAGGTAAGTTAATATTTCTAAATCCAACACTCATTTTTACCAAGGATAAATCGGAACCAAAAGATGTGCAGAAAGACACAACGAATTTTAAGCAGGTTCTAAAAGATCTAATGCCTTTAAAGGTAAACCGTTTCGAAGTAAAAGGTGGTTCTGTTCATTATAAAGATGAGAACTCAAAACCAAAGGTTGATTTAAAGATGGAGAGTGTATATATATTAGCTCAAAATCTTTCAAGTGTTAAAGACACTGCGTTATTACCTGCCACGGTTACTGCAAGTGCTAACGTTTATAAGGGTACATTAACATTTGATATGAAGATTGATCCTTTGGCCGATGATCCTACTTTTGATCTGAATGCTGAATTAAAGAATACAAGTTTGCCTGAATTTAATGAGTTCTTTAAAGCTTATGCCAAATTAGATGTCAATAAAGGGACATTTGGTTTATACACAGAAATTGCTGCAAAAGATAGAAAGTTTATCGGGTACGTGAAACCTGTAATCAATGATCTTGATGTTGTGGGTCCTGAAGATAGAAACGACAATCTATTAAGGAAACTTTGGGAAAATATTGCAGGAACCGTAGGCAAATTGCTCGAAAATCCAAAGAAAGATCAACTCGCTGCTAAAATTCCCATAAAAGGAAACTTTGATAAAACAACTATAGGAACTTGGTATGCAATATCAACTGTTCTAAAGAATGCATTTATTCAGGCCCTGTATCCGTCACTTGATTACCAGGTAACCATAGCCAATGTCGAAGCTCAAAAGCCTGAGAAAAAGAAGGGATTCTTTGAAAAGATTTTTAATAATAAAGATGATAAAAAAGATTCAGATAAGAAGAAGTAGGAGAGTAGTAAGTAAATAGTAATTTATGAAGAAAGAAATTATCAACTTCTGGAAGATAGCAAAGACCGCATTTAAACAGTGGAACGCGAAAGACCCATTCAGGGAAAGTGCTATTATTGCTTACTATGCAATCTTTTCACTGCCCGGACTATTGGTGGTTATTATCACACTGGCCGGTTACTTTTTTGGTAAAGGCCAGGTAAGTGGTTATCTGTCTGATCAAATAGCGGCTGCTATGAGTGCTGATACTGCAAAACAAATACAGGTGGTTATTGATAAAGCTTACAATGAAAATCAATCTTTTATTGCAACGATAATTGGTATCGCTACCATTTTAGTTGGCGCAACGGGTGTATTTATCCAACTACAAAAATCATTAAACTTTATTTGGGGAGTTAAACCCGATACTCAAAAATCGGGTGTCTGGGAAGTCATAAAAGCAAGATTATTTTCACTGGGACTCATAATAACCATTGCATTTCTATTGTTGATTTCACTTGTCATTACAACTCTTTTATCTGCGTTTAGTGAGTTCATCAGAGGCTATCTGCCCGATTATATAATGTTTCTTTTTAATATTTTAAACTTCGTTTTCTCTCTAATTATCATCACATTTCTTTTCGCAATGATGTTTCGTTTTTTACCTGATGCAGAAATAAGGTGGAATACTGTTTGGATCGGTTCTATCCTCACCTCTTTCTTATTTGCATTAGGTAAAATGGGGCTGGGTATTTATTTTGGTAAAGCAAATCCGGGTTCAGGTTACGGTGCCGCGGGATATATCATATTAATCTTATTATGGACCTCTTACTCATCAATGATTGTTTTTTATGGTGCTGAATTCACAAAAGCCTTTTCCGACTTTAAATATGGAGAGGTAAAACCTAATAAAATTGCCGTAAAAGATGAGAAGGCTGCTTTATTAGATGAAATCAATAAGAAAGAAAAAGCCAGAAAAAAGAATAAATGAGATAAAAATGCCTGAAGGACCATCAATTGTCATATTAAAAGAAGCAATTCTTCATTTCAAGGGCCGGGAAATTATACAAGTTACAGGAAACAGTAAAGTTGGAATACAAGCTTTTAACAATACAGTTATCTCTGATATAAGAAGCTTTGGCAAACAATTATTGATTTCTTTAAGTAGTGGACTAACAATACGAATCCACTTTATGCTGTTTGGATCTTATAGTATTGATGAGAAGAAGGACAGACCCGAAAGACTGGGAATAAAAACTGAAGTAGGCGAAATAAACTTCTATGCCTGCTCAGTTAA
>JBLMZZ010000105.1:0-2585 GCA_050259095.1 Omnitrophica WOR_2 bacterium
GTGGGTGGTAACTCACGCGATGTTAAAGAAGCGTCGTTTACTTTAAAATAAAACTTTCTGATAAGAACATTCTGCCATTTGATTGTTATTTTGTTATCCAACATATATCAGTCATTAATTCCTAAAACTTATAAACATGAAAGCTATTATTATGGCAGTACTTGCATTTTTGTTTATGGATGGTTCAAAGTTGTACGCACAAAAGGATAAACTACCACCTATAATAGATCGTGTACTTCTATTCGACAATCCTGAAATTGCAGGAGGACAATTATCTCCTGATGGAAATTACATTTCATTCATTAAACCTTACAAGGGAACCCTTAATATCTGGGTAAAAGCAGCTGAAGAACCTTTTGAAGCAGCACGTCCACTAACTTCTGATACCGTTAGACCTATAAGAAATTATTTCTGGTCACGTGATTCAAAGTTTATTCTCTACAGCCAGGACAAAGGAGGTGATGAAAATTTTAATTTGTATGCTGTAAATCCCAAGGAAGCTAGAGGAAATAACCAAATACCCGAGAACAGAGATCTTACCAAATTGAAAGGTGTTAGGGTTTATATTTATTCACTTCCAAAGTCTGATCCTGATATTATTTACATTGGATTGAACGATCGTGATAAAGCATGGCACGACTTATATAAGTTAAAGATTTCGACTGGTGACAGAACTCTTGTTCATCAGAATACAGCAGAGGATCGCCTCATGGGTTATTTCTTCGACTGGAATGATAAACTTAGACTTGCAACAAGATCAAATGTTGATGGAAGCAATGATATTTTAAGAATTGATAGTGATAAGCCACAAGTCATTTACACAACCAATGTATTTGAAACTGCCTACCCGGTAGCTTTTAATAAAGATAATACAAAAGTATATCTTGTTACCAATAAGGGTGATATGACCGACCTTACACAACTTGTGCTATTGGATCCTCTAACCGGAAAAGAAGAAATTGTTGAATCTGATCCTCATAAGAAAGTTGATATTGACAATGTTATTATTTCGGAGCTCACTCACGATATAATTACCACCACTTATGTAGAAGAAAAAACTCGCTACGACTGGAAAGACAACACTTTTAAAAAGGACTATGAATTAATACAAAGCAAACTTCCCGGTTTAGAAATCTATTTCGTTAATTCGACAAAAGACGAAAAAAAGTGGTTGGTATCTGCGTCGAGTGATACTGACCCCGGATCAGTTTACTTATTTGACCGTGACACAAAGAAATTGACATTTCAATACCGACCAAGGCCTAAAATTCCTGTTCAGGATCTGGCAAGTGTGGAACCAATAAGCTATAAATCATCAGATGGATTAGTAATACCGGCTTACCTGGCACTACCAAAAGGTGTTGAAAAAAAGAATCTTCCTTTGATCGTTTTCCCTCATGGTGGACCATGGGCAAGAGATTTTTGGGGATATAATCCATATTTACAATTCCTTGCAAACCGGGGATATGCAGTTCTTTCTCCAAATTTCAGGGCATCTACTGGATACGGAAAGAAATTTGAAAATGCAGGCAATAACGAATGGGGACAGAAAATGCAGGATGACCTTACCTGGGGTGTGAAATATTTAATTGACCAGGGTATTGTTGATGCTAAAAAAGTTGGTATCATGGGAGGCTCCTACGGAGGTTATGCCACATTGGCGGGTTTAGCATTCACTCCGGATGTTTATGCCTGTGGAGTTTCGATAGTTGGTCCATCCAATCTTATAACATTACTTAACTCTATTCCTCCGTATTGGGAATCAGTTAAGACGCAGTTTTATTATCGAATGGGCAATCCAACTACCGCCGAAGGTAAGGCTCAATTAGAAAAACAGTCACCTTTAAATTCAGCTAAAAATATCAAAGTACCACTACTTGTGGTTCAAGGTGCTAATGATCCAAGAGTAAATATTCATGAGTCTGATCAAATTGTTGTTGCTTTACGCGAAAGAGGCGCACCTGTTGAATACATTGTTGCACCCGACGAAGGCCATGGGTTTTCGCGCCCTGTTAACAACATGGCAATGTTAGCCGCAGCAGAGAAATTTTTAGCTAAGTATCTCGGAGGGAGATATCAGGAATCAATGACCCCTGAAACTCAAAAGCGCCTGCAGGAAATAACTGTTGACGTTAATACTGTTAAACTGGATAATAAGGAGCAACCTGCGACTAAATAAAGTATGTTATTTCATCGTCT
The DNA here is from genome assembly GCA_050259095.1 of Omnitrophica WOR_2 bacterium. Taxonomy (GTDB): domain Bacteria; phylum Bacteroidota; class Bacteroidia; order Bacteroidales; family Lentimicrobiaceae; genus Lentimicrobium. Next base: position 2,200 of record JBLMZZ010000105.1, read on the forward strand.
TGAAGTTAAAATTGCATAATTATTGTTACACTTCAACGAAATGACTAATTTTATCGTTTTAATCAGGAGGATAGCCGAATGAAAAATATACTAATACTGCTAATCATTGCTTTACTGCCCATCGCACTTATTGCACAGGAAACTGAAATATCATCAGACCCTGATAATACTACTGTTTCCGGCGGTGACCTCAATACAAATATGTCAGAAGGTGTCTTAAATACGAATATTTATACAGGCAGTGCAATTTCAGGAGGTGACCTTAATACAGGTGTTACTTTGGCAACTCCATTTACTCCTATATTCTCAAATTTCCAGACTGGCATGAGCTTTGGCTCATTTGGTTCAGGAAGTTATATGCAGACTTATGTTAGACCATCATTCAC
>JBLMZZ010000106.1:0-5468 GCA_050259095.1 Omnitrophica WOR_2 bacterium
GTATTTTTGCAGCCCGTTAAAAAAAGAATAAAGGATATGTATCTCAACCCTGAAGTAAAGAAAACCATATTTGCCGAGAATGGCAAGAATGCCAATGATACCGGATCACCAGAGAGCCAGATAGCGCTTTTTACTCATAGAATCCAGCATCTTACTGGCCATTTGAAAGCTAGTAAAAATGATTTGGTTACCGAGAGATCATTAGTCAGGCTTGTAGGTAAACGTAGAAGTTTACTTGGTTATCTGAAGAAAAAAGATATTGAGCGTTACAGAGAGATTATCAAGAAGCTTAACATCAGAAAGTAAGGCTTTTATATAAAGAATTAAATAAAGAGGCAATTAAACAGGTTGCCTCTTTTTGTTGTCATAAGAGGTAATTATTTTTTTGCTTTATAATTGGAATGTGAATATAGAGTAATTTTGTGACCGCTGAAAAGACAAGTCGCGTCTGTTCAATTAATTATTGCCTCCACAATTAATAATATATGCAAGGAATCGTAAAAACATTTGACATCGGAGATGGAAGGTCCATTTCTATTGAAACAGGAAAGTTAGCTAAACAAGCTGATGGTTCCGTTGTAGTTCGCATGGGCGACACAATGCTTCTGGCAACAGTAGTTGCTCGTCAGGAAGCTGCTGAAAATGTTGACTTTATGCCACTTTCAGTTGAATACCGTGAAAAATATGCTTCGGCAGGACGCTTTCCCGGTGGATTTTTTAAAAGAGAAGCAAGACCTTCTGATTACGAAATTCTTATTGCACGATTGGTTGACAGGGCACTGAGACCATTATTCCCCGAGAATTTTCATGCTGAGACTCAGGTAATTGTTACCTTAATCTCATCTGATACTGATATATTACCCGATGCACTTGCCGGTTTAGCTGCCTCTGCAGCCTTATCAGTAAGTAATATTCCATTTGGTGGTCCAATATCAGAAGTTAGAGTTGCCCGCATTAATGGAAGTCTAATGGTTAATCCTCCTGCTTCTTTACTTCCTGAAGCCGACTTAGATATAATGGTAGCCGCTACTATTGACAATATCATGATGGTTGAAGGAGAACTTAATGAAGCTTCGGAAAATGATGTAATTGAAGCACTGAAGTTTGCTCATGAAGCTATAAAGATACAATGCAATGCTCAGTTAGAGCTTGCTGCAATGGTTGAAAAATCTTCACCAAAACGTGAATATAACCATGAAACAAATGATGAAGAGCTCCGTAGCAGTCTTCGTAATTTTTGTTATGATAAAATAGTTGAAATAGCCAGCACACCATCAGGAAAACATGAAAGAACTGACGCATTTGAGGCCGTTCTTAAGGAGTTTATTGCAACATTATCTGAAGAAGATGCTAAGAGCAAGGAATTCATGATAAAACGCTATTTTCATGATGTTGAAAAAGAAGGTGTACGTAATGTAGTACTTGATAAACGTCAGCGTCTTGATGGTCGTAAACTTAATGAGATAAGACCAATTTGGTGTGAGGTTGATTATTTACCTACCGTTCATGGTTCTGCAATTTTTACACGTGGTGAAACACAATCACTCACTACAGTAACTCTGGGTACCAAGCTTGATGAGCAGGTGCTTGATGGTGCTGTTATTGAAGGAAAAGTAAACTTTATACTCCATTATAACTTCCCGCCTTTTTCAACAGGTGAAGTTAAAAAGATGCTTAGCACCAGTCGCCGTGAAATAGGACATGGTAATCTGGCATTAAGGGCATTAAAACCTATGATACCGGGCAGCGACATAAATCCATATACTATACGTGTAGTAAGCGATATTCTTGAATCAAACGGTTCATCTTCAATGGCAACTGTTTGCGCAGGTACAATGGCTTTGATGGATGCCGGAGTAAAACTTATTAAACCGGTTTCGGGTATTGCAATGGGTTTAATTGCAGATACAAAGACAAACAGATTTGCTGTATTAAGCGATATTCTTGGTGATGAAGATCACTTAGGTGATATGGACTTCAAAGTTACCGGAACACGCGATGGTATTACCGCATGTCAGATGGATATTAAAGTTGACGGAATGTCATACGAGGTATTATCACAAGCACTTGAACAGGCACGTGAAGGTCGTATGCATATTCTTAATGAAATGGAAAAGGCAATTTCAAAGCCTCGTGAAGATTATAAACCTCATGTTCCACGTATCGTTAAGATGACAATTCCTAAAGAATTTATAGGTGCTGTAATTGGGCCGGGTGGTAAAGTCATCCAGGAAATGCAGCGTGAAACAGGATCAACTATTGTTATTGAAGAAGTTGGAGAATTTGGAGTTATTGATATTGTATCAAATAACAAAGACTCCATAAATGCCGTGATGGATAAAATCAAACGTATTGTTGCAATTCCTGAAATTGGAACAATATATCATGGTGTTGTTAAAAATATCACAACTTTTGGTGCTTTTGTAGAGATTCTTCCTGGAAAGGATGGATTGTTGCACATATCAGAAATCGAACATAGAAGATTGAAAGATGTGGAAAGTGTACTGAAGGTAGGGGATGAAATTGATGTTAAGCTCATTGAAATTGACAGTAAAACAGGAAAACTCAAACTGTCCCGGAAAGTGTTGCTCCCAAAACCAGAAGACGAAAACAAATAAAAACAATCAATAGCAGTTATCTGCCCAATTAAAAAAAAGGGAGAAAATGAGGCAATTAAAGATTACTAAACAGGTTACTAATCGCGAGACCGCATCGCTTGATAAGTACCTGCAGGAAATCGGGAAAGTGGAGTTGATCACTGCAGATGAAGAAGTCGCCCTGGCACAAAAAATAAAACAGGGTGACAGAAATGCGCTTGAAAAACTTACTAAAGCTAATCTTCGATTCGTTGTTTCTGTTTCGAAACAATATCAGAATCAGGGATTAAGTTTACCTGACTTAATTAACGAAGGGAATCTTGGACTCATAAAAGCAGCCCAGAGATTTGATGAAACAAGAGGTTTTAAGTTCATCTCTTATGCAGTGTGGTGGATACGTCAGTCAATTCTTCAGGCTCTAGCCGAACAATCAAGAATTGTACGACTGCCATTGAACAAGATAGGCTCTATTAACAAGATCAATAAAGCCTATGCCAAACTGGAACAGGAATATGAGAGAGAACCAAACTATGATGAAATAGCCGGACTTCTTGAAATAAGTGAGAATGAAGTAAAAGAATCAATGCGTAATTCAGGCCGTCATGTATCTATGGATGCCCCTTTGGTACAAGATGAAGATAATAACATGTACGATGTCCTGAGAAGTGATGACAGTCCAACGCCTGAAACTGAGCTTCTTTATGAATCACTTAGAAAAGAAATTGAACGTGCTGTATCAACTTTAACTTGTCGCGAAGCAGATGTAATAAGGCTTTATTTTGGCCTTGGTGGAGAACATCCTCTTACACTTGAAGAAATTGGCGAAAGATTTGATCTAACCCGTGAACGTGTCAGACAAATAAAAGAAAAAGCCATAAGGCGACTAAAGCATACATCGCGAAGTAAAATTCTTAAGACTTATTTAGGTTAAAAAGAAATAGGCTGTCTCAAAAGGGCAGCCTTTTTGTTATATGTATAATCATCAGATGGAGTTTAAAAAGTAAAATCCTTAACTTCGCAAAAATATTATTATGAGCCAACATCTTGTAGCCCCATCTCTTCTATCAGCTGATTTTGCCAACCTTGGCAGGGATATAGAAATGGTAAATAACAGCAAAGCCGACTGGTTTCATGTAGATGTAATGGATGGTGAGTTTGTCCCTAATATATCTTTTGGGATGCCGGTAATAAAAGCAATCAGCCAATATGCCAGAAAACCTTTGGATGTGCACCTTATGATTGTTAAACCAGAAAGATACTTTGAAGCTTTTAGAGATTGTGGTGCTAATATACTGAGTATACATATTGAAGCAGTAACTCATCTTCACAGGGCTATTCAACAGATCCATAGTCTGGGAATGAAAGCCGGGGTTGTTTTAAATCCGCATACACAGATCAATCTGCTTGAGGATATTATTGCTGATATAGATGTTGTGTTGCTTATGTCAGTGAATCCAGGATTTGGTGGTCAAAAGTTTATTGAAAATACTTACGACAGAATAGTAAGATTAAAAAAACTCATCCTGATAAGAAAATCCAAAGCTCTTATTGAAATTGATGGAGGTGTTGATCTTGATAATGCACCATTATTAATAAAGACCGGAGCGGATGTACTCGTTGCCGGCAATACCGTCTTTAGCTCAAAAGATCCTGTATCAACAATTAATTTGTTGAAGAAAGTTTTTTGATAATAATTAATTATTCTATATATTTGAATCCTCAACAAGAAAACCAATTATGATGAGGAGACTTTTATTATTGTCAGGCTTGCTCTTAAGTTATAGTCTTTATGGGCAAGTATCTACTGATTCAACAGTAGCAACCGGATTACATTCAACAGCAATCAATTATTTAACTTCCGCAACAGGTATCAGTAGTTTCGCTTCAGGACAGGAATCAGTTGCCATTGGTAACTTTTCAACTGCGATTGGTTTACAATGTACTGCGCAGGGTTTTTGTTCAGTGGCTCTTGGAGAAAACTGCCTTTCAGGTGGACAGGGATTTTCATTTGGACAGTCATGCAAGGCCCTTGCAGATCAGTCTGTTGCTATAGGTCGCTTTGTCGAAACTTCAGAATGGGCCTTAAGGTCAATGGTTATTGGTAATTGCACTTCAGCAAGTCCACTTGTTAATAACATTTCAAACTCAATAATGATAGGGTCGGGAAGCAATAAGCCAACTATTTTCATCAGTGAGGCAGAGAACTTAAACGGAGTAGGTAAAGTAGGGATTGGAACCACAGAACCAGTTGCACGTTTGCAGGTAGCCGGCGGAGATATCTTTATCGAAAATATTAACAGAGGCATTATAATGAAATCACCTGACGGTAATTGCTGGAGAGGAACTTTGAATAATGAAGGACAACTTACCTTTTCACAACTGCCCGACTGTCTGACAATCAATACTGAAAACATAGAGCCAGAAGGATTGGATATTAAAATATTCCCAAATCCTGCTAACGGAATTATTGAAGTTCAACTGAATGATGAGTTGATTAAAAAATTTAATACTGTGTTATTATACAATTCAAAGGGTTCATTGTTATTTAGTCAAAAAGTAAATGCTCTAAAAGTTGTACTTAATATAACTGGATTTGAACCTGGTGCATACATTGTTAAGCTGGTTGGAACATCTTCTGCTTATTCTGAAACTATCATTATTAATTAATCATACCTACTTTTACTGCTTTATTAAATAATCACGATCTATGAACACATTGAAAGGCTTAGAGCCGGCAAGGGTATATTATTATTTTGAGGAAATCTGCCAGATACCTCGTCCCTCGAAGAAAGAAGAAAGAATTGCAGCTTATATCGCTGAGTTTGGGAAAAAACATAACCTTGAAACAATAGTTGATAAAACCGGGAATGT
>JBLMZZ010000107.1:0-4129 GCA_050259095.1 Omnitrophica WOR_2 bacterium
TCATTTGAATCCGAGAGTCGTTTTCCAATAAATCCGTCGTAAGCAACATCAGTCTTAAACCCATTCTCTTCCAGTCCTTTGCTGATAGAATCGGCCATTTTAACATGGTCTTCAACAATCAATATTTTCGGTTCAGGCATAGATTTATAGATATGGTAGTTTGCACCACTAAATTAAACAATTTAACTCAACATGCCACGTTCATACGTTTCATTATTTTTGGTTAACTATCTTTGCAGAAAACATTCTAACATCCGATGCCCCAAAAATACGTTATTTCATTATCAATCCTGCTGAGTTTTACATGTGCGTTTTCATTTGGTCAGAGGGTTAATCCTCATATGTCCTATCAGCAATACATTGACACATATAAAGAAGTTGCTATCCGGAAAATGAAAGAGTACCGCATACCGGCCAGTATCACTTTGGCTCAGGGACTCCTGGAATCAGGAAGCGGCAATTCACCTCTCACTGTTGATGCAAATAATCATTTTGGAATTAAGTGCCATAAAGAATGGACCGGCATGACGTATACTTATGATGATGATGAAAAGGGTGAGTGCTTTAGAAAATATGCTTCTGCAGAAGAATCATTCGACGATCATTCATTGTTTCTTACAACCCGGCCAAGATATGCTGATCTTTTTAAGCTTGATGTTCACGACTATAAAGGTTGGGCTTATGGACTAAAATCTGCAGGATATGCTACTAATCCCAAATATGCCGAAATGCTTATCAAGATTATTGAAGAAAACCAGCTATTCCTGTATGATAGCAGCGCACCATCAAATAATTTGATAGCCGATAAGGACAATGTAACTCCAACCATAAAGAAGCATAAGAGTGAACCTCCGGCAACGAAGAGAAATTTTGAGTATGTGGAAGTTACTAATGGGAATAGAAGTATTTATGTTAATAATGGGGTGCGACTAATCTATTCAAGAGAAGGTGATAATGCTCAAAAAATAGCTGATGATGTTGGAATTCATACCTTTCAGATCTTACAGTATAATGAATTAGGCAGGGACGAAAAGATTTACGAGAACACTATAATTTATATTGAGCCTAAAAAGAAGAAAGCCGACACTGAATTTCATATTGTTAAGGAGGGTGAAACCATGCGTGATATCTCACGCCTATATGCAGTTAAACTGAAAGCTCTTTATAAGAAGAATGGTATTCAGGAAGGGCATGAGCCTGATGCTGGTACAAAGATATATCTGAGAAATAATAAGGAAGTAGAATAAATTGCTCCTCTGGTCTTGTAAATCGTTACTCACTCTTAATTGCTTATCTGCTTACAGATTATTGAGTTCGGTTAATACAAGCTTAGATTTCAAAGTGGTAACAAGTATTTCTTTCTTTCCACCACCGGGAGTGAAAACCAAAGGATCCGTTTCGGACTGAATACTCTTCCTGATTGTTTTTCCTGAATTATTTATTCCGATGATTTCACCTGACTGTGTATTTCTAACAAATATCCATTTATCTCTTTTGGTTGATGAATAAAGAAATGGCTTTCCGATCTTGCCATTTTTAATTGTCATATTCACAATTGGGTCCTTCATTTTGTTATAGGCAACAATTCTGTCATTTGAAGTAAAAATGAAATCCATTGATCCATCTGAATCAAGGTCATTGTATAAAAACCACGGATTATTGCCAATATTCTCAAAAGAACTGGTTGAAATCAATCCATTATTATTGATGTAAGTTAGTTTGCCATCATTTGAAATGGTTACGAATATTCCTTTGCTGTTAGTTTTGTTCTCAAATAAAGTTGCTTTCTCTGAGAGAGCCGGTGTTGATGACAGTTTGATTCTTTCTTTACCCCGTCGATCAAATATTTTCAACGTTTCATTTTTATATTGATACACCAGATAATCCTTGCCATTTGTCCTGAAGAATGTAATCTTTCCATTGCCCGATACGCTTGGCTTCTTCCAGTCGGGCAATTCTTTACCCTTCAGGGTAATATTATAAATCATGTGATCACTACCAACATAAAGTAACCGGTAATCTCTTTTGTTATCGTAATCTAAGATTGAGATCTCACCAAGAACAGGTTGAGGAAGTGTATAAGGTGATTCCTTTATTTCCTTTCCGGAAGGATCAATAATATGAAGTTTCTTCCCCGAAGTAACGATATAATAAGTACTTCCATTTTTCTTATAGTCGGCTTCCATCACAGGGGATGAAGGTTTGCCCGAAAGATTAACATCCCATAGGAGCTCACCCTGATGATCATACATGTATAACTTTCCCTTTTTTGTTAGCAGGGCTATTCTCTTTTGGGAAGATTGACTACCAGATACAATTTGAGGAGGATATGTCTCAGCTTTTACCGAAATTTCTTTTTCAGAACTTTCATCTTTCTTGACGTCAGTTTTTTCTTTCTCCTTTAAATTCTCTTGTTTCTTATTTGCATTGAGATCTTCCCGGGATGATTCATCTTTGAGGTTACTCACATCAGAAAGATTTTCCTTTGTTGACATGGCAAATTGGGTGGCATGTTTAGAGTCGGGTAAAATCCATGCATGTGTATATTGCAATTCATCTCCCGCGCTGTATTGGATACCTATTGAACTGTTCTTACTTAGAAAGGCCAGTAGATCATTGTCTTTACTCTTTGTTGATTTTGTAAACCACTGACTAACAATACCGGGTTTCAGGTAGATGGATAGATTTGAACCTTTATCGGCATTTTCTCTTGCTGCCAGAATATCTTTACTTCTTGCAGTAGATGAATTTAAGGTGCTGATAAGTAAATCTTTATTTGGTGAGAGGGTCACATATTTTGAAGTAATCAAACAATAAACAGTCCCCCGCATACTAAACATCTCTCCCCAAAGATCTGCTGCCATTGAAGAGTAATGCAGTATTCCCAAAGAATCATTCAGAGGTTCAATATATGGCCTGAGATAATATTGGGCGCTATCCTTGTCCCTGTTACCTATTTTGATCATTCTTGAAGATTTATATCCTCTGAAATAATCGTTAGTATAGATTAAGCTTACAGAATTGCTAATCCACGACCTTATATGTTCATCGGGTCTAAAGACTTCAGATGTATTTTGGTTAATTGAAGCATCGAATCCCTGGACATGTAAAGTATCAGCTTTAAATATTTTTCCAATAAATAATTTCTCATCACTAATTAATGTGGTGAGTGCAAAGGCCGTATTATCGGGATAATCTTCAATTGGATTGTACTCAACCGGTTGTTGTCCGGTAAAAAGATGCTCGGAAGCGCTGTAAGTAAATCCACCAAGTAATATTTTGCCTTTCTTGATAGTAATATCAAACGAAGTCCAATCATCAAAAGGTGTTCCTTTCGACAAGGATAACTCTTTTTCGGGCCAGATTAGAGAAGTAAAAATGCGATTATTGATCAACAGGTTAGCATCAACTTGCTTACCACCTGTCGACAAAAGTTTATTGAATGATTTACTTAAAGGGATTTGATTTTTGGCTGTTAAGGTGTTAATTGACTTCGTTATAACAGAACTGTCATTGCTTATGGCAAAAATACCCTGGCGAATAAAGTACCATAAATGACTTTTCCCATTATCAATCAGGTATAAATTGTCAGTTTTGGTAATACTGAACTTGTCGTTGTTAAGTAATTTCTCGAGTTGGTTATTGATGCTTGAAGCGCTGGTTTTACCAACAGAAGTGAGAATAAGTAACCCCGGTTCATGGCCTTTATCTCCAGCAAATGCAAACCACACATCACTTGATTCGAGGATCTTACTGAATTTAGTGTTTCTGGTAACAATAGTATCCAGGTAATTATTGATTACCCTGAATTCTCCTTCTTTATTAAAAAGATTGCCAAGAGATGACTTTTTAACAGCATCAAAGAGCTTAAATATTGATTTAGTCTTTAATACAACAGCTGTGTTGGATGGTAAAGCATCTACAATAGGAGAAACCGGTTCTTTTAGGAACAAATACCATGACCTTAAGGCTGAACCTATAAAGATGGCAATAGTTAAAGAAATTGCGACAATGAGAATTACCCTCAAATTCTTCATTCTCTTGGATTTGAATTTCAAAGATAAGCTGTAAATTTGATTCGGGTGATTAAGCTACTCTTTACTAATGAACAAAAGAATGTTAATAAATC
>JBLMZZ010000108.1:0-38247 GCA_050259095.1 Omnitrophica WOR_2 bacterium
AAAAAGCTGTTAAGGAAGACAACACTGCAAAATCAACTCAACCTTCGCTGCTCTCATATTCAAAGTATGACTTTATTCCAGGTGAAAAAGTAGTCTTCTTTGATGATTTCAGTCAGGATGCTGTTGGCGATTTTCCCGCCCTGTGGAATACAAGTGGCTCAGCTGAAGTTGTTACAACCAACCTGTATCCAGGTAAATGGTGTAAGATAACAAGCGACAGGGGAGTGGTTTGCCCAACTGATCCTATTGATTTTCCTGAGAACTTTACTATTGAATTTGATGTCATTCCTCAAAAAAGGGCTGATGGAGGTATGAACTTCGGCTTGTATATCATTAGTACAAAGAAACCTCTGGACCTAATTGGCAGGGGTCAATCAGGATTCAGAATGACTTTTGAACATTCAGCTAATGTATATTACAGTAACTACTTCGATGACGATACTCCACCCGTTAGTGGCCTTAAAGATAAGCTTCAGATAATTCCAGACACGAAATACAGAATATCAATCTGGGTACAAAAAGATAGGATAAGGCTATACAAAGATGAACAAAAGATATTTGATCTCCCGAAGGGCATGAATAAGAACAAAAAATACAATATGATCCGATTTTTTGATGGAGAACCTATGTTTACAAACCTCCGGATTGCCGTTGGAGCTCCCGATACAAGAAGTAAACTCATAACCGAAGGGAAATTGGTAACCTACGGTATTTACTTTGATGTAAATAAGGATGTTGTTAAACCTGAGTCTTATGGTACATTAAAAAGCATAGCTGATGTACTAACTGAAAATGCAGATGTGAGAGTTAAAATAGTTGGGCACACAGATGCTGACGGGGCTGATGCTGCTAATATGGATTTATCTAAGAGAAGAGCTGCTTCTGTTAAGAATGAGCTTGTTAAGAACTTTAACCTGGATGCATCGCGCATTGAAACTGACGGAGCAGGCGAAACTCAACCAGTAGCTGCAAACGACAGTCAGGTTAACAAGGCTCTAAACAGAAGGGTTGAATTCATTAAATTGTAAGTGACTAAAAGAATCGGAAGATGAAAAAAATAATCTTATTCATTGGTATCACTCTTTTTTGTTTCAAGTTAAATGCCCAACCGTTGAATCCAGTTACTGCCTTTAGCAACGTGCCTTCAATCAATAATGTATGTGGACTAAATACTGAATACAAGGACAGATACATGAAATCTATATCCGATGAAGCTCAAATAGTTGAGGACGAGCTTCATGAAAGAAGGATGGCCCGAAAAGCCAAAGAAGGTGATTATCAGAAACAAGCCGAAGCAAAAGTAGCAACTCAATATGGCTTGTCGGAGTCTGACATGCAAAAGATGAAAAGCAAGAATATGTCGGAGGCTGACAAAGCTGCCATGATGGATAAAATGATGCAAAACAGTGCCGGTATGTCAATGGCTGAAGTGCAGAATTTAAAAGAAATGGATAAAGAAAGTAAACAAGCCTGGGCCGAAGGATATTCAACTCAAAAGATGGCAGAACAATCGGTAGATCCTGAAAAAGCTAAGAAGGAACAGCTTGACAATATGAATAAGTTTGAACTGGTACAAGCACAGCAAAAGCTAAATGACAGCCTGAATGCTTGTGTTATGAAGTATATGAAGAAATTTCAGGAAATTGATGATGATAAGAGCATTGTGACTTTGCGTAAAGAAATTGATTCGCTGAGAGGGGAACTTTACGGTATGATGGGTGTGGATTACGGACAGGGTGGTGAAATGGAAGCATTATTCAGCAGCATTAAAGGTAAATGTGCTGCGTACTGTTCAAACTTTACATCCCGGTATATTGATGTCCTTAATGATTATAAGCAGTTTGTTGGCGCCAGCATTCCTGCATACAACAGGCTGCAAACTCTCACTATTGTCATGAATGAGAAACAAAGTGGGATAAAGATGGAAGAATTACCAGGTACCTTCGCTTTGGAAAGCATTTCTAACTTCTATAAAAAAATGGGGGACCTTGATAAGTATTATCTGATGTCACCAAGTGTTGATATAAATGGGAATGAAAATTAACGTTAAGCTCTTTCGTCTTTTAAAAATACTCCTGATAATAATTGTCACTTTTACAGGATTTGCATTAGCTGCTCAGAATCAGGATGCAGAGTCTTTAAAGAAGAGAATGACTGCTATCAGGCAAAGTACTAATTGGAAAGATAAGGAGCAGGCTGCCAAAGCAAATGAAGAGATAAGGAAGCTTGCCAAACAATTAATGATGACGAATACCCCACAGGCTAAACCTGGAGAGGATCAGAGTACAGTGCCGACCGGAAATCAGATGAGTGAAGAGAATGTTGAGTTAAAGATGAAACTCTGGGCACAATTATGGCAAAGTTTTTCAAATGCAGATGATGCAGATCTTGATCTTGCCAAACCTGTTAGAGATGAAATTGTAGCTGCATATAAAGAGGACAGTGATCATTCGGTGAAGAATAGTGAACTCATAAACAGCATATCTACTCTGTACCTTAACATGTCGATGCCTGGGATTGACGCCATAATTGCTCAAATGCCCCAATTTAAAAACATTAGAACATTAGTTATTATATGTGATAATGTTTGCCCCGTAGATTTGGAAGATATCTTTTCAAAAGCAGCAGAGTATAATCTTGAACAACTTTATGTGCTAAATTTTAAATCGGGAGTAGCCAGCTTACCTGAATCTATTGGTGTGTTTAAAAATCTTAAAGAACTGAGCCTGATAAATAATAGGTTAAACCAGCTGCCTGCATCAGTTTCAACCTTAACGGCACTTGAAAATCTATATATTGATGTAAATCCGGTGAACACATTAAAAGATAGAATTTCAGGATTGCATCAGCTGAAAAACCTTGGAGTGAAAGACACCAGTATCTCAGAAGAAGAATTATTACAGATTCATACTATTCTGCCCCAATGCACAATCTTAAGATGATGAAACATTTAATTTATCTCACCCTCTGCATATTGCCTGTGTTGGCGTTTGGACAGAAAAAGCCTCAGTTTAATGTCGAATGTCAGATATCTTATGATACTTCAAAAAAATACGCCGGTGGCTTTGAGAAAATCGTACAATTCTATCTGGAGAAAGAATTTACCTGTTGCAAAGTTGTCACTAAAGGAGATATTACCCGGAAGCTCGATAGGGACAGATTCATGCAGTTAATGTATGGAACTGAGATGCAATCATATTGCAAGGAGTTAGCCTGTGATTATTTCATGATTCTTTACCTGGTGGAATCAGAACTGGGAATAGCTGCTACCGCGAGTTGTTATAAATGGAGTGGGAAAATACCTCTGGCCAGAGAAACTATAATTTCAAAAGGAAGTGTTATTGATGTGATGAATGAAGTAGGTAAGAACATTACTGAAAAACTGACAAAATATGAGATTTGTCCGTTTGAAGGTCAGGTTGCATTAGGATTGACCAGCGTAAGAGACACTACCATGACGGATGAGTACAGCGTTTACTGCAACAGCATGGATTATCAATATAAAAAGGTGACAAAAATTTATTCGAATACTACTAGTTCCTGGGACTTGCAAAAGAAAGATCAAAAGTTTGGTGAAGGAACTGTAGTGTTTACAATCAATGAGAGCAACTCGATAAACGAAGACAATGGTTGTTATAAATGTCAAAGTGGAAGGGAAGGTGGAAGATCTTATAACGCATCGGGTAGTCTTACATTCAGCAGTGAAGGCTTATCATCAGAAAGTAATCTTGATGGTAAAGAACATACAGATGCAAGAATAGAGCTTCAGTTCCTGCCAAATGATACTTACACAATTACTATTAAGGCTACATCGAAAAAATACCCTGCTGTTGAGAAATGGGAATCAGAAGCGATTGGCACCTGTGATAATGTTGCCAAAGATTCAAAAACCAAGGAGAGGCAAGTAACAGTATTCGCTAATCCTACGTTTGGTCCATTCAACGGGAAACCCAGCGACCGGCAATTAAGTGGTGATGACACTAAAACTTCCTATGACCCTGTGACAAAGGAAAAAACAACCATCACCTTAAAGTTTGATCTTACAAGAGATTAAGCTTAACATTACGAGAGATTAAGCTTAACCTTTTTATGTGCCATTGCTAAACCTGCAATGGCATTTGTTTTTTATTTTTTCTACCTCATGATTTCTTTATTTAACACTATCAACTTATAGGAAGATGATAGGGTATTTATTGATACATAATTTTTGCATTAAGCGTACATTAAGCGTATCATAAGCGTTGTTTAAGCGTTAATTTGCGCTTGAACAACGCTTAATATTAGTTTAAGTAAGGCTTAATCATTCAATCATTCCTTAATCGTTCACTAAAAGATTCCATATTCTATTCGGTGGTAATTACTTCGACAGAATGTTAGGAATCATATTCTTAAAAGGATCACTTTTATATTTTATCTTGCGGGCGATTAATCAAAAAGGTCAAAAGTTAATTTTATACTTTTGTCGCGTAATAATTTAACTCTATGAAAAAATTAGCTGCATTTCTTTGCATGACTATGATAGTGCCTTTGATGCTTTCAGCTCAAAATGGCAGTAAAACTTTCAGCCTGGAAGATTTGATGAAAACCGGACTCTTCAGATCAAAAGGAATTAATCAAATGAAGTCGATGAATGATGGGGTGCATTATACCGCAGTCTCAGATGACGATTCATATATTGTGCTTTATTCATTCAAAACTGGCGATAGCATTAGCAAATTCGTTGATTTAAGAGATGCTAAGATCAATGATTTAAAATCAATCAGCGATTATGAATTATCTGATGATGAATCAAAAGTACTCATTGAAACAAACAGTGAGCCAATTTACAGGAGGTCATTTACAGCTGATTACTATGTATGTGATGTAAAAGCAAAGACATTTAAGGCTCTTTCAACTAATGGTAAGCAACAATTGGCCACATTCTCCCCAGACGGGAAAAAGGTTGCATTTGTTAGAGAAAACAATATGTTTGTTACTGATCTTGAAACAGGTAAAGAAACTCAAATTACCCGTGATGGTAAATTTAACGAGATTATTAATGGTGCCCCTGATTGGGTTTATGAAGAAGAATTTGAATTTAACAAAGCATTTAGTTGGTCGGCCGACAGCAGGAGAGTAGCTTATATGAGATTTGATGAACGAGGCGTAAAGATGTTTAATATGACCATGTTCCAGGGTGCAAAACCTGCACTTGAAGAAAATGCTTTATATCCTTCGAATGTTCAATTTAAATATCCTAAAGCTGGCGAAGACAATTCAATAGTTACAGTGCATATTTATGATATACTCTCCGGAAACACAGTAAGAGTGAATTCAGGTGCTGAAAAGGACCAGTATATTCCAAGAATTATGTTTACTCTTGAACCCGATATGCTTGCAGTCCTGAGATTGAACAGGCTTCAAAACAAATTGGAAATACTTGGTGTAAATGCATCAACAGGAGAAAGTAAAGTCATTTATACTGAAGAAAATAAATATTATATCGACGAGAGCAACTTCGACAATATAACCTTTCTTCCCGGTAGTACTTCATTTGTAATTACAAGTGAGAGAAACGGATGGACGCAGCTTTACTTATGTGATTACAAGATTGGTCAAACCACACAATTAACAAATGGCAATTTTGATGTGACAGAATATTATGGTTTTGACCCTGCAAAAAAGATCCACTATTTTCAGGCGGCAGCAATCAATCCGCTCCAGCGCGAAATCTATTCTGTGAAGAATGATGGCAATGGTTTTAAAAAGATTAGTGTAAAAGCCGGAACAAACAGTGCTCAATTCAGCAAATCGTTTAAGTATTTTGTAAATAGATATTCTTCAGTTACTACCCCTCCAATTTATACATTAAATGAGGCTGGCGGTAAGGAGATAAGAATACTGGAATCAAACAAGGATCTGGTTGATCGCTTAAGTGGTTTTCATTTCAAGAACAGAGAATTCTTTACCGTTAAAACCTCCGAAGGGAATGCATTAAATGCATATGCCATATATCCTCCTGATTTTGATAAAAGCAAAAAATATCCGGTAATCTTTAATCAATACAGTGGACCAAATTCACAACAAGCTCTTGATAGCTGGGTATTTGATTTTGATGATTATATGGCACAACAGGGATTTGTTGTTGTTTGTGTTGATCCACGTGGTACAGGTGCACGAGGTGAAGCTTTTCGTAAAATGACATATCTGCAATTAGGCAAGTATGAAACCATAGATCAGGTTGAAAGTGCGAAATATGTTGCCACACTACCCGGAATAGATGGGTCCAGAATAGGAATATGGGGCTGGAGTTATGGCGGTTTTATCTCATCATCATGCATGCTTAAGGGCGAAAAGACATTTAAAGCAGGTGTTGCAGTGGCTCCTGTAACAAACTGGCGCTTTTATGACAACATCTATACTGAAAGGTTTATGAGAACTCCAAAAGAAAACCCGGATGGTTATGATCAGAATTCCCCACTTTTCTTTGCAGATAAATTGCAAGGAAAGTTAATGCTGATACATGGTACTGCCGATGATAATGTACATGTGCAGAACACACTTGAATTGTCGGAACGTTTGGTGCAGGCGAATAAGAAATTTGATATGATGTTATATACTAATCGTAACCACTCAATATATGGTGGAAATACACGGATTCATTTATTCAGTAAGATAGAAGACTTTTTCAAGGCTAACTTATAAGGTTTCAAAAGAGTAGGGGAAGCAATTTTTTAAATATTTATTTTCTAAAACATTGTATTCAGAAAAAAAAGTTTGTATTTTTGCAACCCCTTAAAGGAAATTGAATTCAATTTACTAATTTAACAGAAAGAGAGAGTATTTACATGATTATCGTACCCGTTAAAGAAGGCGAAAACATCGACAGGGCCTTAAAGAAACTAAAAAGAAAATTTGAGAAAACCGGTGTTGTAAAAGAACTCCGCGAAAGGCAAAAATTCACAAAACCTTCTGTAAAGAACCGCGAAGAAAAACTGCACGCTATTTACGTACAGCAACTTCAGCAAGCTGCCGATCAATAAGCCACTTTTAAGTGCGATTTAAGGAAGAAAGTTTTGCTTTTGATGTAATAAAGCATTAAATTTATGCGTTGTTACACTAGAAGTTGAGTTTTCTTCTTTTTATTTTGTTTCATGGTAAGAGAATCTTTTTTCGACCACCTCCTTTACGAAAAGCGTTATTCATCGCATACAATCGAAGCTTACCGGTGTGACCTTGAACAATTTGAGAAGTATTTGTTATCAACATATGAACTCGACGATGAAACTCAGGTAACTTATTCTATAATACGCTCCTGGCTTGCATCTCTCATTGAAAGCGGAATATCTGCACGAAGCGTAAATCGTAAACTTTCCTCACTAAAGACCTATTTCAAATACTTGTTACGACTGGATTTGGTTAAAACAAATCCGGTTAAGCTTGCTATTTCCCTAAAGACATCAGGGAAGCTGCCTTCATTTGCTACCAAAAAGGAGATGGAAAAAGCACTCCTTGAGGACGAAGATGATCAATCATTTGATAAGAAGCGCGATCATATGGTAATTGAAACTTTTTACAGCACCGGGATGAGGCTTGCCGAACTTGAGAATCTTAAGGTAAATGATATAGATTTCTATACAAAATCAATAAAAGTAACGGGAAAACGAAACAAACAGCGCATAATACCTGTTAGCGACTTATTACTAGGGAAGTTTAAATCGTACCTGGCTATGAGGGAAATAAATGCACAACCTGGAGTTTCGGAATTTATCATAAATGATAAGGGGGAGAAAGCAGGCAGAAATTTCATTTACAAATTGGTTAAACTCTATCTTACACAAGCCGGAGTAACAGGAACCAAAAGTCCACATGTGCTTCGCCACACCTTTGCTACATTAATGTTGAATGAAGGGGCTGATCTCAATGCCATAAAAGAAATACTTGGGCATTCGAGTCTTGCTTCTACACAGGTTTACACGCATACCAGTGTTGAAAAACTTAAAACTATATATAAACAGGCTCATCCGTGGGCTCAAAAAAAGGAGGAATCATGAAAGTAAACATCACATCTGTAAAATTCAAAACTGACAGGAAGTTAGAAGAATTCATAAATGGTAAGGTAGAGAAGCTTTCGGGAGTATATGATGGGATACTTGGCAGTGAAGTAATACTTAAATTAGAAAACAATGAGACACAAGATAATAAAGTAGCAGAAATAAGGATATTAATTAAGGGATCAGATTTGTTTGCAAGGAAACAATCAACAACATTTGAAGAAGCAACAGATACGGCAGTTGATGCACTGCGTAAGCAACTTGACAGACATAAAGAGAAGATTAGAAAATAAAATGCAATAACAGCCAAAAAAAAACGAAAAACTTTTTGTTGGTGTTAAAATAGTTTATACATTTGCAGTCCTTTTGAAAAGAAGGACTGCTCTTTTTAGGGGAGCAATTACAGACAGCAAAAAGAGAGTATCAGCGGAGTTGTCAACGGATTAAAAAAAGCTGATAAACATTAATGAATGCCGATGTAGCTCAGTTGGCCAGAGCAGCTGATTTGTAATCAGCTGGTCGGGGGTTCGAATCCCTCCATCGGCTCAGTTCTTTGAATGATTAATATGTAGCGGGGAGATACCAGAGCGGTCAAATGGGGCAGACTGTAAATCTGTTGGCACAGCCTTCGGAGGTTCGAATCCTCCTCTCCCCACATAAAAAGCGAAAGTGAAAAGGAAAACAATTCACATAGCGAATGCGGAAATAGCTCATTTGGTAGAGCGACAGCCTTCCAAGCTGTAGGTGGCGGGTTCGAGCCCCGTTTTCCGCTCAATCTGACTGGTGCTGGTGCTTCAGGTTTGACTAATCGGCCGCCTTCAGAATAATAAGCCGATGTAGCTCAGTGGTAGAGCACTTCCTTGGTAAGGAAGGGGTCACGAGTTCAAGTCTCGTCATTGGCTCAGATTTTTTTTGTATAATAACACGTTTTAAAGATTACAAAAATTAATACATCAATTTAATATGGCAAAAGAAAAATTCGATCGTTCCAAACCGCACGTTAACGTTGGTACCATCGGTCACGTTGACCATGGAAAGACTACTTTAACTGCTGCTATTACTCTGTGTCTAGCCGATAAAGGTTGGTCAGAGTTCAGGTCATTTGATTCAATTGATAATGCTCCTGAAGAAAAAGAGAGAGGTATAACTATTAATACAGCTCACATTGAGTATCAAACTGCTACTCGTCACTATGCACACGTTGACTGTCCAGGTCATGCTGACTATGTTAAGAACATGGTAACAGGTGCTGCTCAGATGGACGGCGCTATTTTAGTTGTTGCTGCAACTGACGGACCAATGCCACAAACTCGTGAGCACATCCTTTTAGCTCGCCAGGTAGGTGTTCCCCGCCTTGTAGTTTTCATGAATAAAGTTGACCTCGTAGATGATCCTGAACTTCTTGACCTCGTTGAGATGGAAATTCGTGACCTTCTTACTTTCTACGGTTTTGACGGTGATAACTCACCTATCATCCGTGGTTCTGCCCTCGGTGGACTAAATAAAGAGCCGGTTTGGGTTGAAAAGATTATTGAACTTATGGACGCAGTTGATACATGGATTCCATTACCTCCGCGTGACATAGATAAAGATTTCCTTATGCCTGTTGAAGATGTGTTCTCAATTACCGGTCGTGGTACTGTTGCTACCGGTCGTATTGAAACAGGTGTTATCCACACAGGAGATCCTGTAGAAATTATTGGACTCGATGCTGAAAAACTGAAATCAGTTGTTACCGGTGTTGAAATGTTCCGTAAAATTCTTGATGAAGGTGAAGCTGGTGATAACGCAGGTCTTTTACTTCGTGGTATTGATAAAGAATCTATCCGTAGAGGTATGGTTATTGCAAAACCAGGTTCTGTTACTCCTCATAAAGATTTTAAAGCTGAGGTTTATATCCTTAAGAAAGAAGAAGGTGGACGTCATACTCCATTCCATAACAAGTATCGTCCTCAGTTCTATTTCAGAACAACCGACGTAACTGGTGAAGTAATTCTTCCTGATGGAGTTGAAATGGTAATGCCAGGTGATAACCTCTCTATTACTGTTAAGTTGATCCAACCGATTGCTATGTCTAAGAACTTACGTTTCGCTATTCGTGAAGGTGGCAGAACAGTAGGTGCTGGTCAGGTAACCGAGATTCTTGACTAATACAAAAAAAACGAGATAAAGGTGTTCGTATGAATACCTTTATCTCTGCCATATTGAATAATAGTTATGGCAGAGAGAAATCTCTGAGAGTATAAACTCAAACGGGTGTAGCTCAATTGGTAGAGTAGCGGTCTCCAAAACCGTTGGTTGGGAGTTCGAGTCTCTCCACCCGTGCAAAAAAATAAATGGTTAAATGGCAAAGACTAAAATTCAGGAATACGTCAACGAGAGTTACGACGAGTTGGTGCATAAAACATCCTGGCCCTCATGGAGTGAACTCCAAAATAGTGCAATAGTAGTGTCCATCGCTTCCCTTATAATCGCTTTAGTCGTTTATTTGATGGACGTGTCTTTCCAAACATTGTTGAAACAGTTCTACCTGCTGTTTTAATGAGTGACCAACTTTTTCTACTAATGTATCAGTTGTTTGATATCAATCTTAACCGAGTGTCTGTATGAGTGATCAAGTTAAAAAGTGGTATGTTATCAGGGCAATAAGTGGTAATGAAAAAAAGGTAAAACAATACCTTGAAAGTGAAATTAACCGTTTGGGCCTTCATGATGTCATATCCCAGGTACTGATCCCGACTGAAAAAGTCTATCAGGTTCACAAGGGAAAGAAAATCAGTAAAGAACGGAATTATCTTCCGGGATATATTCTGATTGAAGCTATCTTGACAGGTGAAATTCCGCACATTATAAAAAATGTACCGGGAGTATTAGGCTTCCTTGGATCAAAGGGTGAACCCGTTCCTCTTCGACCTGCAGAAGTAAACCGCATATTAGGTAAAGTCGATGAATTAACAGAACAAGGCGAAGAAGTCAGCGTTCCGTTTATCGTAGGTGAAACCGTAACAGTAATAGATGGACCTTTTAACAGCTTTACCGGAGTGATTGAAGAAATCAACGAGGAAAAGAAGAAGTTGAAGGTTATGGTTAAAATATTTGGCCGTAAGACCCCATTAGAACTGGGATTTATGCAAGTAGAAAAGGATTAAAGAACGGGAAGTGTGATAAATAACTTCACTAAGTAATCAACAATGGCAAAAGAAATAAGCGGTTTAATTAAACTGCAAATTAAAGGTGCTGCAGCCAATCCGTCACCACCTGTTGGACCTGCATTGGGTTCAAAAGGAGTGAACATAATGGAGTTTTGTAAGCAATTTAATGCACGTACACAGGACTCGGCAGGTAAATTATTACCTGTTATTATAACTGTGTATAAGGACAAATCATTTGATTTTGTCATCAAAACTCCTCCTGTAGCAGTTCAGCTATTAGAAGTTAGCAAATTAAAGAGTGGTTCAGCAGAACCCAATCGTAAGAAGGTTGCATCAGTTAACTGGGATCAGGTTCGTGCAATAGCCGAAGCTAAGATGGTTGACTTGAATGCCTTCACGCTGGAATCAGCGATGCGTATGGTTGCCGGAACAGCTCGGAGTATGGGAATTACCGTTTCGGGAAATCCACCATTTGCTGTAGAAAACTAAACTGACTGTACGAGAACGGTTGTAAATTGTTAAAAACAAATAATTAACAATGGCTAAATTGACAAAAAAAAGGAAAGAGGCACTTTCAAAGTTCGATAAGAACGGCACTTATTCCCTAACTGAAGCCATAAAAGTGGTAAAGCAAATAACTAACACTGGATTTGACAGTTCTGTGGATGTGGATGTACGCTTGGGTGTAGACCCTCGTAAAGCCAACCAGATGGTCAGAGGTACAGTTATGCTTCCCCACGGAACTGGTAAAACTGTAAGGGTCTTAGTTCTTTGCACTCCTGAGAAGGAAGCAGAAGCTAAAGCAGCCGGTGCCGATTATTATGGGCTGGATGAGTATATCCAAAAAATCAAGGAAGGATGGACTGATGTTGACGTTGTGATCACTATGCCTAGCATTATGCCTAAGGTTGGTGCACTCGGAAAAATATTAGGTCCCCGTGGCTTGATGCCAAATCCCAAAACCGGAACTGTAACCATGGAAGTGGGTAGAGCAGTTACCGAAGCGAAAGCCGGTAAAATAGATTTTAAGGTAGATAAGTTCGGAATTATCCATGCTGCAATTGGCAAAGTATCATTTGATGAAGCTAAATTGATGGACAATGCAAAAGAACTGCTTCAAACTATCATCAAACTGAAACCGGCTGCTGCCAAGGGTACTTATATGAAATCATTATTCATGTCAAGTACAATGAGTCCGGGTATTCGTGTTGATCAGAAATCAATCACTGCGTAAGTAAAATCGTGGACTTTCCTCGTAAAAAGTAAAAAACATCATGAGAAAAGAAGAAAAGAGTCAACTGATCGAAACCCTGACTGAGCAGCTGCAAAACAGCAGTAACCTTTATATTACCGATATCTCAGACTTAAATTCTGATGTAACCAGTAAACTTAGAAGGTTATGTTTTAAGAAGGATGTTAAGTTGATCGTGGTTAAAAATACATTATTGCGTAAAGCAATGGAACGTTCTGAAAAAGACTATTCCGGAGTTTACGATGCACTTAAAGGTGCAACTTCCATTATGTTATCGGAAGTTAATAATGAACCTGCCAAGCTGATAAAAGAGTTTCGTAAAACAAGTGATAAACCTATTCTTAAAGGAGCATTCGTTGAAGAAATGTCGTTTCTGGGCGATAAAAGCCTGGATATGCTTGTCAATATCAAATCGAAAAACGAACTTATCGGAGACATCATTCTTGCACTCAAATCACCAGCTAATAATGTTATTTCAGCATTACAGTCGGGTGGTTATAAATTGAGTGGTGTACTCAAAACCCTATCTGATAGGGAAGCCTAAAAGCTTCATTATGGAGCAAAGAATCTAAAAACCAAGTAAGTAACTATCATTGTAAACATTTAAAACATCAATAAAAATGGCAGACTTAAAAGCTTTTGCAGAACAATTGGTTAACCTGACTGTTAAAGAAGTTAATGAATTAGCCCAAATTTTAAAAGACGAGTACGGAATTGAACCCGCAGCAGCTGCTCCTATTATGGTAGCTGGTGGTGCAGGTGCTGGTGAAGCAGCTGCAGTTGAAGAAAAAACCGCATTCGACGTTATTCTCAAATCTGCTGGGCAAGCTAAACTTGCAGTTGTGAAACTGGTAAAAGAACTTACAAGTCTTGGACTTAAAGAGGCCAAAGAACTTGTAGATGCTGCACCAAAAGCAATCAAAGAAGGTGTATCGAAAGACGAAGCCGAAGCATTGAAAAAACAACTTGAAGAAGCTGGCGCAGAGGTTGAAGTAAAATAAGTATACGGGATTAGCTCGCAATTATACACTCCAGGATCTGTTGCTAAGCATACGCATAGCAACAGATGCTGTTGTCTCCCCGATTATATCGGGTTTAATTGTTTTAATTCTTGAGTAATATTTACTTAAAATTCACAACCTTGGCTTCAAAAAAAATAGAACGTATAAGTTTCGGAACCGCTAAAGTTCGGACCTCTTATCCTGATTTCCTTGATATTCAAGTCAAGTCATTTCAGGATTTTTTCCAATTGGAAACGAACCCTGAAAACAGGGCTTCAGAAGGTCTTTACAAGGTTTTCGCTGAAAATTTCCCAATTACCGATGCTAGGAACAACTTTGTACTCGAGTTTCTCGATTACTTTATTGATCCTCCAAGATACTCCATTGAGGAGTGTATCGAAAGAGGTCTCACGTATAGTGTTCCACTGAAAGCAAAATTAAAATTATATTGTACCGATCCGGAACATGAGGATTTTGAAACAATTATCCAGGATGTTTATCTGGGTATGATTCCTTACATGACTCCTAAAGGTACTTTTGTTGTGAATGGTGCTGAACGCGTTGTCGTTTCACAGCTTCACCGATCACCAGGCGTATTCTTTGGTACCAGTTTCCACGCAAATGGTTCACAATTATTCTCAGCTCGTATTATTCCATTTAAGGGATCCTGGATGGAGTTTACTACTGATATTAATAATGTGATGTATGCATATATTGACAGGAAGAAGAAGTTACCTGTTACTACTTTGCTGCGTGCTATTGGTTATGAAACTGATAAGGATATCCTTGAAATATTTAACCTTGCAGAAGAAGTTAAAGTTTCTAAAGCCGGTCTTAAAAAAATCGTTGGTCGTCGTTTGGCTGCCCGCGTTTTAAAGAACTGGATTGAAGATTTCGTTGACGAAGATACCGGAGAAGTTGTTTCAATTGAACGTACTGAGGTTGTCGTTGAACGTGAGGTTACAATCGAAAATCAACATATAGATCAAATTGTTGATTCAGGTTCTAAAACAATCCTGCTTCATAGAGAAGATCCTGATAATATTGATTATTCAATTATTTTTAATACTCTTCAAAAAGATACAGCAAACTCTGCAAAAGAGGCTGTTGAGTATATCTACAGGCAGTTACGTAATGCGGAACCTCCTGATGAAGAAACTGCCCGTGGTATCATTGATAAATTATTCTTCTCTGATAAACGCTATGATTTGGGCGATGTTGGTCGTTACAGGATCAATAAAAAATTAAATCTTGATACATCTATTGATACTAAGGTACTGACTAAACAGGATATTATATCTATTATAAAATACCTGATCAGTCTTATCAATTTACGCACTGAAGTGGATGATATTGACCACTTAAGCAATCGTAGAGTACGTACAGTAGGTGAACAGTTATATAATCAGTTTGGTGTTGGATTAGCACGTATGGCACGTACTATTCGTGAACGTATGAACGTTCGCGATAATGAAGTATTTACGCCAATGGATCTAATTAATGCTAAAACACTTTCTTCTGTTATTAATTCATTCTTTGGAACTAATCAATTGTCGCAGTTCATGGATCAAACAAATCCATTAGCTGAATTGACACATAAACGCAGGGTATCTGCATTAGGACCTGGTGGTTTGTCTCGTGAGCGTGCAGGATTTGAAGTACGTGACGTTCACTACACTCATTATGGCCGTTTATGTACTATTGAAACTCCCGAAGGTCCAAATATTGGTTTGATCTCTTCACTTTGCGTTTATGCTAAGATCAATAGACTAGGATTTATTGAAACTCCTTATAAGAGGGTAATAAATGGTAAAGTTGATCTTTCAGAAGAGCCCGTATTTTTAAGTGCTGAGGAAGAAGAAAATAAAATTATTGCACAGGCAACCACTCCGATGGATGATAATGGCAATTTTATTGAAGACCGTATCAAAGTTAGATATCTTGCTGATTATCCTATCATAGAGAAAGACAAGGTTGACCTTATTGATATAGCTCCAAATCAAATTGCCTCTATTGCTGCATCCTTGATTCCTTTCCTTGAGCATGATGATGCTAACAGGGCACTGATGGGATCTAACATGATGCGTCAGGCTGTTCCTCTGCTCAATCCTGAAGCTCCTATTGTTGGAACAGGTATTGAGAAGAATGTGGCATTTGATTCCAGAGTTCTGGTTACTGCCGAATCTGATGGTATCGTTGAATTTGTAGACGCTACCAATATCGTCATTCGTCATACACGTCTTGAAGATGAGAGACTTGTAAGTTTTGATGATGATGTAAAAACATATAACCTTACTAAGTTTGCACGTACAAACCAAAATACCTGTATTAATCTTCGCCCTATTGTTAGAAAAGGTGATAAGGTTAAAAAAGGACAGGTTTTATGTGAAGGTTATGGAACCAGCATGGGAGATCTTGCTTTGGGTCGTAATCTTATGGTTGCATTCATGCCATGGAAAGGTTATAACTTTGAGGATGCTATTGTAATTTCAGAGAAAGTTGTTAAAGAAGATATCTTTACTTCTATTCATATTGAGGAATTTATTCTGGAAGTTCGTGATACCAAACGTGGTGTTGAAGAATTGACAAATGATATTCCTAATGTTAGTACTGAAGCAACAAAAGATCTTGATGAGAATGGTCTTATCAGAATTGGAGCTGAAGTTAATGAAGGAGATATTCTTATAGGAAAAATCACCCCTAAGGGAGAAAGTGATCCAACACCTGAAGAAAAGCTCTTACGTGCTATTTTTGGTGACAAGGCTGGTGACGTGAAAGATGCTTCTTTAAAAGCACCTCCATCAATGAAGGGAGTAGTAGTTGATAAGAAACTATTCTCTCGCATGATTAAAGACAGGAAAGTTAAGGCTAAAGAAAAGGATGTTGTTAAGATACTTGATGATGAGTTTGCTAAGAATTCACATGATCTTAAGACAAAACTGGTTGATAAATTAACTGTTCTTGTATCAGGAAAAACATCACAAGGAGTAAATAATAACTTCAAGGAAGAAATCATTCCGAAAAAAGTTAAGTTCACTCAAAAGATGTTAATGGGCATTGACTATTTGAATGTCAATCCTGGTAAATGGACTACCGATAAAGATGTTAATGAGCTTGTAAAAATTCTGATTAACAACTATATAATTAAATATAAGGAGATTCTGGGTATTTACAACCGTAAGAAATTTGTTGCAACTGTAGGTGATGACTTGCCAAATGGTATAGTTCAGATGGCTAAAGTATATGTTGCCAAGAAGCGCAAATTGAAAGTGGGAGATAAGATGGCTGGTCGTCACGGTAATAAGGGCATTGTTGCACGTATTGTACGTGAAGAAGATATGCCTTTCCTTGCTGATGGAACTCCGGTTGATATCGTACTAAACCCATTAGGTGTACCTTCACGTATGAACCTTGGACAGATTTATGAAACAGTACTTGGTTGGGCCGGCAGAAAACTTGGATTGAATTTTGCAACTCCAATTTTTGATGGAGCACCTGAAGCACTTATTAATGAGTATCTGGTAAAAGCTGGCCTTCCTGAAAATGGTAGAGTTTATCTACATGATGGTGGAACAGGTGAACGTTTTGATCAACCAGCAACAGTAGGATATATTTATATGCTTAAGTTGCACCATATGGTTGATGACAAAATGCATGCACGTTCAATTGGTCCATATTCACTTATTACACAACAACCACTTGGAGGTAAAGCTCAATTTGGAGGTCAGCGTTTTGGTGAAATGGAAGTTTGGGCACTTGAAGCATTTGGTGCATCACACATCTTACAAGAAATACTCACTGTTAAATCAGATGATGTTATGGGCCGTGCTAAAGCATATGAGGCAATTGTAAAAGGTGAAAATATGCCAATACCGGGTATCCCAGAATCATTTAATGTTCTAGTACATGAGTTGAGAGGTTTAGGCCTTAACATTACTTTCGATTAATAAATTGTTTTGCAGCTGAGTGTTGTTCCATTTAATGGAATATGCTCAGTTGCAAAATTTAATTTTCATAGTCAATAAGTTAATACTTTATTCATCAATATATGGCTTTCAGAAAAGACAGCACTATTTCCAGCAATTTTTCAAAGATCACTATTAGTCTTGCTTCGCCTGAAATGATTTTAGAGCGTTCAAGCGGTGAAGTATTGAAACCGGAGACCATTAACTACAGAACTTATAAACCTGAAAGAGATGGTTTATTCTGTGAAAGGATATTTGGTCCGGTAAAAGATTGGGAATGTCATTGCGGGAAATACAAAAGAATTCGTTATAAAGGAATAGTTTGCGACCGTTGTGGGGTAGAGGTTACAGAGAAGAAGGTACGTCGTGAACGTATGGGACACATACAACTGGTAGTACCGGTTGCACATATCTGGTTCTTTCGCTCTTTACCCAATAAAATTGGAGCACTTCTGAACCTTAACACAAAAAAGCTTGACTCTATAATTTACTATGAACGTTATGTTGTTGTTCAACCTGGCGTTATGGAAGGAGTTATGCTTAAAGAAGATGTTAAAATAGAAAAAATGGCATTGCTTACTGAAGAACAGTTCTTTGAAGTTCTTGATGCATTGCCAAAAGAAAATCAGTATTTGGATGACAGTGATCCTCAGAAATTCGTTGCTAAAATGGGCGCCGAGGCTCTGTTTGAATTACTGAAGACTCTTGATCTTGATAAAGAATCATTTGATCTAAGGCATAAAGCCAATAATGAAACTTCACAACAGCGTAAGGCTGATGCTTTGAAGAGATTACAGGTTTTTGAAGCTTTCAGGGACGCTCAAAAGCGTATTGAAAATCGTCCTGAATGGATGATTGTTAAGGTTGTACCGGTTATACCACCTGAATTAAGGCCTCTTGTTCCACTTGATGGTGGACGTTTTGCTACAAGTGATTTAAATGACCTATACAGACGTGTTATCATTCGTAATAACCGTTTAAAAAGACTGATTGAAATCAAAGCACCTGATGTTATTATGCGTAATGAAAAACGTATGCTTCAGGAAGCTGTTGATTCTTTGTTTGATAACTCCAGGAAAGCTAATTCAGTTAAAACTGAATCAAACAGAGCCTTAAAATCATTAAGCGACAGTTTGAAAGGTAAACAAGGACGTTTCCGTCAAAACCTTTTAGGTAAACGTGTTGACTACTCAGGTCGTTCAGTTATCGTAGTTGGTCCTGAACTCAAATTAAATGAGTGCGGATTACCTAAGGATATGGCCTCTGAATTATTTAAACCGTTCATCATCCGCAAGATGCTTGAAAGAGGTATTGTAAAGACTGTTAAATCAGCAAAGAAAATTGTTGATAGAAAAGATCCTGTAGTTTGGGATATACTTGAGAATATATTAAAAGGGCATCCTGTTTTACTCAATCGTGCTCCTACGTTGCATAGATTAGGTATTCAGGCTTTCCAACCAAAACTGATTGAAGGTAAAGCTATTCAACTGCATCCACTGGTATGTACAGCTTTTAATGCTGACTTCGATGGTGACCAAATGGCTGTTCACGTGCCTCTGGGAAATGCTGCAGTGCTTGAAGCTCAGCTTTTAATGCTTGCATCACATAATATTCTTAACCCGGCTAACGGAGCTCCTATTACCGTTCCTTCGCAAGACATGGTACTTGGGTTGTATTATATGACCAAAGGTCGTAAATCACTTCCCGATAATCCTGTAAGAGGAGAAGGTATGATCTTTTATTCTCCCGAAGAGTTAATCATAGCTTATAATGAACGTGTCGTAGATTTGCATGCTCATATTAAAGTGAAACTTCAGGTTAAGGAAGAAGATTACTGGATTGAACGTATGATTGAAACTACCGTAGGAAGAGTTCTTTTTAATCAGGTAGTTCCGGTTGAATATGGATATATTAATCAGTTGTTAACAAAGAAATCACTTCGTGATATCATTGGTGATGTCTTAAAGAAAACTGGTACAGCTAAAACTGCACAATTTCTTGATGATATTAAACATCTTGGTTATACAATGGCTTTCCATGGAGGTCTTTCATTTACATTAAGTGATGTAATTGTTCCTGAAGTTAAAGAAACTTTAGTTGGACAAGCTAATGCAGAGGTTGAAGAAGTAATGAGTAATTACAATATGGGATTCATTACTAACAACGAAAGGTATAATCAGATTATTGATATCTGGACACATACCAATTCCAGGTTGACTTTTACATTGATGGAGAACCTTGCAAAAGATAAGCAAGGGTTTAATCCTGTATATATGATGCTTGATTCAGGAGCCCGTGGTTCTAAAGAACAAATACGTCAGCTTTCCGGAATGAGAGGTCTTATGGCTAAACCTCAGAAATCAGGTGCCACAGGAGGTGAAATTATTGAAAATCCTATTCTTTCAAACTTTAAAGAGGGACTTTCAGTTTTGGAATACTTTATTTCAACTCACGGTGCTCGTAAGGGTCTTGCCGATACTGCTCTAAAGACTGCTGATGCTGGTTACTTAACCCGTAGGTTAGTTGACGTAGCACAGGATGTTGTGATTACAGAATTTGACTGTGGTACTTTACGTGGTTTGACAACAACAGCTCTTAAGAAAAATGAAGAAGTTGTTGAAACACTTTATGATAGGATTCTTGGAAGAGTATCTCTTCATGATATTTATCATCCTCAAACTGGTGATTTAATAGTATCTGCAGGTGAAGAAATCACTGAAGATATTGCACGTATTATTGATGAATCACCTGTTGAAGGTGTTGAAATCAGGTCAGTACTTACCTGTGAATCAAAGCAGGGAGTTTGTGCTAAATGTTACGGTCGTAATCTTGCAACAGCCAGAATGGTTCAAAAAGGTGAATCAGTCGGTGTTATTGCAGCTCAGTCAATTGGTGAACCTGGAACACAGCTTACACTTCGTACATTCCACGTTGGGGGTATTGCTTCCAACCTATCCATCTCTTCAAAAATTGAAGCAAAATACGATGGTATACTTGAAATTGATGAACTTCGTTTCGTTGAATACGAAAGTGCTGAAGGAAGAAAGTATGATATTGTAATCGGACGTTCTGCAGAAATGAGAATCGTTGACAAGAAAACCGGTATCGTTCTGGCTTCAGCACATATACCTTATGGTGCAAATCTTTATTTCCGTCAGGGTACTGAACTCAAGAAAGGCGATTTAGTAAGTGATTGGGATCCATACAATGCTGTAATCCTTTCAGAAGTTTCTGGTAAAGCTGTTTTTGATAATATCATTGAAGGAACAACTTACCGTGTTGAATCTGATGAACAAACTGGTTATCATGATAAGGTTATCATTGAAACCCGTCAGAAAGCCAAGAATCCGAGCATCCGTATCGTTGGTACAGATAGTTCTGATCTTAGAGTTTATGATATTCCGGTTGGATCACATATCGTTGTTGAAGAAAATAAAAAGATAAAAGCAGGAGAGGTACTTGTTAAAATACCACGTGCCATTGGTAAATCAGGTGATATCACCGGAGGTTTACCTCGTGTAACGGAGTTATTTGAGGCCCGTAATCCATCCGATCCAGCTATCGTTGCTGAAATTGATGGTGTTGTTTCTTTTGGTAAGAAACTTAAGAGAGGTAATCGTGAAGTAATTATCCGTTCAAAGACTGGTGAAGAAAAGAGTTACCTTATCCCAACATCAAAACAGATTCTTGCACAGGAGAATGACTATATAAAGGCAGGTACTCCACTCTCTGAAGGAGCTATGACCCCAAGTGATATCTTAGCAATTAAAGGACCTATGAAGGTTCAGGAATACATTGTTAATGAAATCCAGGAGGTTTACCGTCTACAGGGTGTAAAAATTAACGATAAGCATTATGAAGTCATTGTTCGACAAATGATGCGTAAAGTTGAAGTAGCTGACCCGGGTGATACTAAATTCCTTGAAGGAGAATTGGTTAATAAAATCGATTTTCATGATGAGAATGATAGTATCTATGGAAAGAAAGTAGTTATTGATGCAGGCGATTCTACAATCATTAAGTCGGGTCAGATAGTTACTGCTCGTAAATTAAGGGATGAGAATTCAATGCTGAAACGTAGAGATAAAAAGCTTGTTGAATCACGTGATGCACAACCCGCCACTGCAAAACAAATACTGCAGGGTATTACTAGAGCGTCATTACAGACAAAGAGCTTTATTTCAGCTGCATCTTTCCAGGAAACAACAAAGGTGCTTACTGTTGCTGCTATCAATGCTAAGAGCGATGATCTCTTAGGTTTGAAAGAAAATGTAATTGTTGGACATCTTATTCCAGCTGGAACTGGTTTGCGTGAATACGAGGATCTAATTGTTGGTTCACGCGAAGAATTTGAAAAACTTGAGGCTTCAAAAGCAGAAGAATTTTAATATTGCAATCAACAAACGCCATTTAGATCGCAGAGAGGAAGCATTTCATTATGCCAAATCTCTGTGATCAGTTGGCAAAATGTTTAAGAACTTTTATCAATCAGAAATTATGAGTGAGAACAAGCAAAATCAGATAAATATTGAGTTGAGCGATGAAATGGCTGAGGGAATTTATTCAAACCTGGCTATTATTACTCATTCTAATGCTGAATTTATTATTGACTTCGTGAAGATGATGCCCGGAGTACCTAAAGCGAAAGTTAAATCACGCATTATTTTAACTCCACAGCATGCAAAAAGGTTAATGAATGCTTTACGTGAAAACATATCTAAATTTGAGTCAGTACATGGACCTATTAAAGAGAGTGAACCTACGTTACCTTTTACTCTTGGTGGACCAACTGCTCAGGCATAAACATGTAACCATGTAACCATAAAACAAAACAGAGGGTTGTTGCTTAGCAAAACCCTCTGTTTTCTTTATACTATATTCTTTTAATATTCCTGCATATTCACGATTTCCTTATCCATCATACCAAAGAAAGCGGCTCCAAACAATGCAACAAAAATTATTGAGAGAACGATGCTTATAGCGATTAGTAAGAGCATAGCTTTTGCCCAGTTTGATTTTGACTGAGGAGTACCACTGGTAAATGCCCAGACAAAGAGCATGATAAATCCAACTAAAGGAATGGCTGTTACAATTAACGTTAATAACCAGTCTCCTACGGTTAAAGATTCTTTTTTAATAATCTCTGTTGTTTCCATAATGGTTTTTTGTTTGTTAGGAGTATGTTTTAATGATGTGATTTATTAGGGTAAATTTACAAATTATCTAATCAAGTTTAAATTCAGTTAGTTCTCATTATTAATCTTCTTCTTTAAAAGCGCTAATAAACTATTATAAAAAGATAATCAGTTATTTATGAAATGTTCTCTCAAGAACTTAACTAAATGTTGATTAATTCAAATCCTGGTAATAATGTTTATAGCATAAACATAGTAGTGTCGATATTTATAATTACAACTTAATCAGTGGATTTTTATGATTCTATTATCATTGCTCAATAATGACTCTGTTCTTTTTTCATGGGTGATTCTCCCATTATTAATATTTATTGCACGTATAGGTGATCAGACAATTGGAACCATAAGACTGATTTTCCTGGGTAAAGGATACAAACATTTGGCTCCGTTTCTTGGATTTTTTGAAGTTATAATCTGGTTAATTGCAGTTGGGCAAATTATGCAACACCTTGATAATGTTCTTTGCTATATTGCTTATGGAGGTGGATTTGCTATGGGTAATTTTATTGGAATGACTATTGAAGAAAGACTATCAATTGGTAATGTAATTATACGGATTATTCCTAAAACCAATTCTCAAGAGCTAATAAGAAAGCTAAGAGAACATAATTATGGTGTAACTTCTGTTGAAGCTGAAGGTTCTCAGGGAAGAGTAGATATAGTATTTACTATAATTAAAAGAAAGGATATTGAGCATGCAGCAACAATAATAAATGAATTGAGCCCAAATGCATTTTATACGATTGAGGATGTTCGATCAATTAATGAAGGTATATTCCGTCAAACACAGGGAAATCGGTTATTTAGCCAATTTCCTTTTGGTAATAGGAAGAATAAATAGGAGAGAATGTACCTAAAGTTAGTAACTTTGCTAATAATTCAATAATGCAGGGTTGAATCGTTAATTGCCTTTTAATAGTAGGCTTAATAGTTAACTTTTGCGATTTAAATAAATGAAATAATGAAAAACACGAAATTAGGCATTAACTCAAGAATGATTCACAGTGGTGAATATGAAAATCCTCTAAAAAGTGCAACTGTTCCTATTTACCAAACATCCACTTTCCTTTTCGATAATGCCGATCAAGGTGCAAGATGCTTCTCAGGTGAAGAAGATGGATACATCTATACACGTATTGCAAACCCTACTATTAATGCTTTAGAAACTTTAGTTGCTGATCTTGAATCAGGATCAAAAGGTATAGCTACCAGTTCAGGAATGGCTGCTGTTAACACTGTTTATATGACACTCTTAAATAAAGGTGACCATATGATTAGTTCTGCTGCCGTTTATGGACCTTCAAGAGTTGTAATGGAACAACACTGGTCACGATTTGGTGTTGAATCATCTTTTGTTGATACAAGTAATATTGAAGAGATCAAACAGGCAATTCGACCTAACACTAAAATGCTTTACATAGAAACGCCTGCTAATCCAACTATGGATATTACTGATCTAGAGGCTTGCTCTAAACTAGCACATGAAAAGGGAATTGTTGTAGTTGTAGATAATACTTTTAGCAGTCCCTATTTGCAAAGGCCAATTGAATTTGGGGTTGATGTTGTACTTCATTCAATGACAAAATTCTTAAATGGACACGCTGATATTGTGGCAGGAATTATTGTTACAAAAGATTTAGCCCTGGGTGCAAGGTTAAGAAGTATGATGGTGACATTAGGTTGTAATATGGATCCCCATCAGGCTTACATGGTTATAAGAGGTATAAAGACTTTGGGTATCAGAATTGATCGCTCACAGGAAAGTGCAATGAAAATTGCCCGTTTTCTTGAAGGTCATCCTAAAGTAGAATGGGTTAAGTACCCGGGTTTGGAATCTCATCCACAACATGAACTTGCTAAAGTTCAAATGGATGGTTTTGGGTCAATGATCAGCTTCAGTTTAAAAGGTGGATTAGAAGCAGGTAAAGTGCTGATGGACAACGTTAAAGTGTGTATTCTTGCAGTATCATTGGGTGGTGTTGAAACACTGATCCAACATCCTGCATCAATGACACATTCAAAAGTACCTGCTGAAGCTAAACTTAAGGCTGGTATTACTGATGGATTAGTAAGATTTTCAGTCGGAATTGAAGATGTTGAAGATCTTATTAATGACCTTGATCAGGCTCTTTTGAAAGTTAAATAAAACTTTAGATTTTGAATATACGCAGATTTATTTTATTTATTTTTCTGCTACTGATTTCTCTCTTTACTAATGCACAAAAAGTAGGACTGGTACTTAGTGGTGGAGGCTCAAAAGGTGTGACTCATATAGGAGTTATCAGAGCACTTGAAGAAGCTGAAATTCCAATTGATTATATCACCGGGACTTCTATGGGTGCAATTATTGGCGGTCTCTATGCATCAGGTTATTCACCTGATGCAATGGAAGCTATTATTTCTTCACCAGAATTCGAATACTGGTCAACCGGTAAGATCGATCCTAAATATAGCTATTACTTTAAAGCTCCAACAAAAACAGCTTCATGGTTCGAGTTTAAGTTTAATATTGATTCTGTAATTAAACCAATGATTCCAACAAACCTGATATCTCCGGTTATGATGGATTTTGCCTTTCTGGAATTATTCTCTTCAGCATCTGCAGCTTCATCTTGCAATTTTGATAGTTTAATGGTTCCTTTCAGATGTGTAGCATCAGATATCTCAAAAGCCCGCCCCGTCATCTTAAGAAAAGGTGATTTAGGTAAATCTATTAGAGCATCGATGACTTACCCATTCTATTTTAAGCCGATCAGGATTGACAGTATACTCTTGTTTGATGGTGGAATGTATAATAATTTCCCATCTGATGTAATGTTAGATGATTTCAATCCGGATATTATAATTGGAAGTCAGGCCGCTTCTAATGTTGTTGCACCTGACGAAAACAATGTGATAACCCACATTGAGAACATGTTAATGATGAAAACTGATTACAATGTTCTGTGTGATAATAGCGTAATGATCAAACCGATAATTCCTGATGTCAATGTTGTGGATTTTCGTTATAGTGCAGCTATTATTGATAGTGGATACGTGCAAACTAAGCGACTCATACCTGAAATAAGGAAATTTGTTATTGAACACCGTAGTAAATCAACGGTTGATGAGAACAGGCGATTGTTTAACCAAAAAAAACCTAATCTTGAGATTGCTTCAATAAAATTAAATGGTTTACGAAAAGGTCAGTTTCAATACATGAATACTTTGCTAGATCGCAAGTCTAATCGTGTGAAATCTGATGATAACAAGGTGAACACGTTAACTTTGAACATGATTAAACCTCAATATTTTAAGTTTATCGCCGAAGACCGCATCGGAGATATCTATCCAAGTCTTTCGTATTCAAGAAATGATGGAAAATATGATCTTACCGTTGATATTGAGCGAGAAAATCAATTAATGACCCAAGTGGGAGGTGCAGTCACATCAAGCTCGGTTAATGAACTTTTTTTGCAGTTAAAGTACTATTTGTGGTCTTCGAAATCAATGTTGTTTACTGCTAATTCATACTTTGGAAGATTCTACAATTCAGCTCTTGTTGAGACTCGTCTTGATATACCTGCTTATAATCCTTTTTACTTCAGTTTAGGCTTTATTTATAACAAATTTAATTATTTTAAAACCAGCACCTTTTTTTATTCAGATGAAGATCCTTTCTTTCTGGTAGAAAATGAGCACTTCGCTTATTTTCAAGCTGGTTTCCCATATAAAAACGATGGGAAAATTTTACTTGATTTCACTGTAGGAAATACAATTGACAAATATTTTCAAACAAATGCTTATACCCGAGAAGATGAACTCGATAAAACAACCTTTAAATTTATTGCGCCAGGCATTATTTTTGAAATTAACTCACTTAATTATAAGGAATACCCAACCAGTGGCTCAAACTTTACAGTATCAGGACATCTTATCAATGGTACGGAGAAATTCTTTCCCGGAACAACTATAATCGACAAAAGGATTTTATCTATTACTCATACCTGGTTACAGGCAGACCTTGAATATGAAAATTATTTTGCAAAATTTAAAAGGATAAGAACTGGCTTTTATACTAAATTACATTTTTCAACACAAGCTTATTTTACCAATTATACATCTTCAATCCTATCAGCAGAACCCTTTCAACCTATTCCTGAAAGTACTATAAAATTTATGCCAACATTTAGAGCAAACAAATTTGCCACTGTTGGCTCAAAGAATGTATATTCAATAGCTAGAAATTTTGATTTCCGTCTCGAAGCTTATATGTTTATGGTCAGTGATGCTTTTATCCGCGATTCTATAACAGGTAGAATTGGATCATCTCCTAAATTAAAGTTTAATCCTATGGCAACTTCCGCCTTTGTTTATCGGACTCCCATCGGGCCATTAAGCATTAATTTAAATTATTTTAGCGGTGAAGATAAACCAGTCTCTTTCTTTTTGAAACTAGGATATTTAATTTTTAATCGCCGCCCTTATTGATCTTTAAAAATAAACTCTCAATTTAATTGCTTAGTAAAAATTTGTAACAATCATTCAGTAAATTGTTTATGTTAACTGTTGTTTTGTTCATAGGTTTCAATCGCTCTGTTTATTAATCATTAAAACAGTCCTTAATATTGAGTTAATTAAGAGAACAATAGGTGAATTGCATTAAATAATTCTTATTTTTGCAACCCTAATCAATAAACGACCCAACAACTGACAATAGTTTAACAGTTAATTATTTCTGGCCTAAGACTATACTTGTTTCACTTTAAAAACAAACATCAATAACAAAGTGATACGTGTATTGATAAAAGGCATTTTTTTAATACTGAGTAATAATCATTCAATTGAATTCTTAAATGAAAACCAAAGATCAACACAATCAGAATCCTGAAGAAATTGTGAACACTCAGGAGGAGAATTCCTTAGGCAACGATGAACAAACCGCTCAGAAAGCGAATTCGGAAAATATTGAACAACCTGTTAATATGGCTGAAGAACCTTCAGCAGGGCAAGCACCTGTGACGATTGAGGCACCTATGATGGGAGAGGAGTCAATAATTGAAGAATCTTCTGAAGAAGAAGTTCCTGTTGAAATACCTACGATTGAAGACATGCCTGCAGTTGAAGAGCTGCCAAATGAGCTGCCTTCAATTGAAGAGCAGCCGGAAACTGAAGATTTAGTTTCTGAAACTAAATCCGAAGAGATCAATACGGAAGTGATTAATGAAACAGGGACTGAATTACCAAAACAGGAAGTATTAGAAGTATCTGGTGATGAATTCCTTGAACATCATGATGAGGAAGAAATTGATGAAATAGAAGAAATTCATGGGGAAGAGACAAGTGAAGATATGGAAGGACTTAGCCGCGAACAGTTGGTTGAGAAACTCGAAGAGCTTGTTAAAAATACCGATGTTAATGTAATCAAGAGTGCAGTTTCGATGGTAAAAGTCGCTTTTCTGAAACTGAACAAAGAATTTAAACATGACGAATACCAAAAGCTGGTTGAACAGAATGTAGAAGTTGAAGGGGAAGCTCCTGTTGAACTTGCAACTCCCCAGGATGACCCAATAGAAGAAAGGTTCAAAGCAGCTTTCAATATATATAAGCTTCATAAAGGCAGGTACAACGAAGAACAAGAGAAGATAAAAGTTCAGAATCTTGAAGCTAAAAATCTTATTCTTGAAGAGCTCAAAGTTCTCATAAATTCAGAGGAGACTTTAAAGAGGACTTATGACGAGTTTAAAACTCTCCAGGATCGTTGGAAAACAATTGGAATGGTTCCAAAGAATGATATTAATACTCTTTGGCAGAACTATCATTTCCTCGTTGAGAAATTCTTCGATAAAGTAAAGATTAATAAGGAGCTTAAAGACCTTGATCTGAAAAAGAATCTTGAAGCTAAAATGCAACTTTGTGAGAAGGCTGAAGAGTTGTTGCTTGAAACTTCAATAATTAAGTCATTTAAGCAGTTGCAGCAATATCATGAGGAATGGAAAGAAATAGGACCAGTTCCACAGGATAAGAAGGATGAATTATGGGAACGGTTTAAGAGCGCAACTGAAAAAATCAATGAACGTCGTCGTGAATATTATACCGAAGTTCAGGATGGACAGGAACAAAATTATGCTGCTAAGCAAATACTTTGCGAAAAAGCAGAACAGGTTCTTGCTCAGGAGATAGATTCTATTAAAGGTTGGCAAGATGCTTCAAATCAGATAACAGAATTACTGAAGATTTGGAAAACAATAGGCCCGGCACCTAAAAAACAGAATAACGAAATATGGGCCAGATTTAAAGGCTCACTCGATAATTTCTTTAATGCTAAGAAGGATTTCTTCAATAAGCTTAAAGAGCAGCAAATGCATAATTACAACCTGAAACTTGATCTTTGTCTTCAGGCTGAAGCGTTGCGAAATAGTACTGATTGGAAAAACACTACCCGTGAATTAATCAATCTTCAATCAGAGTGGAAGAAAATAGGCCCTGTACCAAGAAAGCAGAGTGATAGAATCTGGAAAAGATTCAGAGCTGCTTGTGATGAGTTCTTTGCCGGTAAGACTGAGTATTTTAAAAATATACAGAGTCATGAAGATGAGAACCTGAAACTAAAACAGGAACTTATTGAAAAAGTAAAGGCATTTGAGATTGGAGACGACAGAAATCAAGCAGTTGAAGCTCTTAAAGATTTTCAACGTCAATGGATGGAAATAGGATTTATTCCTATAAAAGAAAAAGAACGTCTTCAAAATGAATTCCGCAGTGTAATCAATAAACATTTTGAGAAACTCAAAATGGAATCATTCTCTATGGGTGCTCAGAATTATAAAAACAGACTTGAGAGAATGAGTAAGGATGCTCCTGATGCAGGACGTGTTATAAGCAAGGAACGTAATTTCCTCGTTGGTAAAATTCAGCAACTTCAGGAAGATATCAAATTGTGGGAGAATAACATTGGTTTCTTTGCCGCCTCAAAAACAGCAAATCTGTTAAAAACTGAATTTGAGAAAAAGATAAACAAGGCAAAAGAAGAATTAGCACTCTATGAGGCAAAACTGAAAATGCTTCGAGAATCTAATTAACTTGTTAGCTTTCAATGAAACATGGGATTAATCCCTATATTGTTTAAAAAAAGGAACTGCCAGAATCGGGCAGTTCTTTTTTTATGCTTAAATTAGCATCATGGCTGGAAACACTTTTGGCAAATTACTCCGTTTAACCTCTTTTGGTGAATCTCATGGAACCATGATTGGAGGTGTTATTGATGGGTTCCCTTCAGGAATTGAAATTAATTTACAACTAATTCAGGAAGCTCTTGATAAACGTTCGCCAGGTAAAAATATTTATGGTACAACCCGTAAAGAACCTGATATTATTGAAGTAGTATCAGGAATATTTGAAGGTAAATCTACCGGGGCCCCTATTGCTTTCATTATCAAAAATACATCACAGAAATCATCAGATTATGATCATTTAAAAGAGGTTTACAGGCCATCTCATTCTTCATATACTTATGAAAAAAAGTATGGTAATTACGATTATAGAGGAGGTGGGCGATCTTCAGCCCGCGAAACTGCTGTAAGAGTAGCAGCAGGTGCTTTATGTAACCAGTTGCTTTCAAAGAACGGGATTACTATCATTGGTTATGTTTCTCAAATAGGACCAATCTCAACTCCTGCCTCTTATGATGAACTTGATCTTTCAAATATCAATACTTCCCCTCTAAGATGTCCCGATGTATTGACTGAAAATTTAATGAATGCTTATTTGGAAAAAATCCAGAAAGAAGGGGATTCTGCTGGTGGTGTTGTAACATGTATTATCAAAGGACTTCCTGCCGGTTTAGGTGAACCTGTTTTCGATCGCTTACAAGCTGTGCTGGGAAGTGCAATGCTAAGTATCAATGCAGTTAAAGGTTTTGATTATGGAGAGGGATTTGCATCAGCTGCTATGAAAGGATCTGAACATAATGATCTATTCGAAAGTAGAGATAATGAGGTTGTACCTGTTACAAATCATGCCGGTGGTATATTAGGAGGTATATCTACCGGACAAGATGTTTATTTTAGAGTTGCTTTCAAACCTGTGTCTTCTATTGGAAAAGCACAACACACAGTAGATAAAATGGGTAATCAAATTGAACTGGAAATTGGAGGACGCCATGATGTTTGTATTGTTCCCAGAGCTGTTCCTGTAGTTGAAAGTATGGCTGCTCTTGCTATTGCTGACATGATGCTTTGTTCTGGTATTTTAGTTAACAACATTTCCTGAATATACTTGTTATCTGCCTTTATAATAGAGAGTTTATTCAACATATTGACGCTTCTTCTATTCCTTAATAAATATTTCCTATATGAAAAAGTTCTTGAAAGTCCTGGTTATTATTGTATTAATATTCATGGCAGTATTGATTATTCTACCTTTTGCTTTTAAAGGTAAAATTATTACAACTGTTAAAAAAGCTGCTAATGATAATCTAAATGCAAAACTTGAGTTTGCCGATCTCAGCTTGTCGTTCTTAAGAAACTTTCCTAATCTTACTGTTCGACTTGATTCACTGAGTATTGAAGGGAAAGAACCTTTTCTGCATGATACTCTCATCAGTGTTCCAAAACTTAGGATTAGTATCAATCTTATGAGTATTTTAAAAGGAAGTAAGTATGAAATAAGAACCGTTGATATAAATGACGCCAGAATATTTTTAAAAGTATTGGCAGATGGTACGGCGAATTGGAATATCATGAAGGAAGATACAACCGTGAGAGTTGATACTACTGCTAAAGCATCTCAATTCGACATAAAACTAAAAAGTTTTACTATAAATAACTCGCTTTTGGTTTATGATGACGCATCTATACCAACATTTGTTCGTGCTGTTGGACTTAATAGTAACATCAGCGGTGACTTGCGAAATGTTATAACTGATCTGGATACTAAAACAACTGTTGATAATATTCTAATCAACTATGATGGAATCAATTATTTAAGTAATTCAAAAGCAAGACTTGAATCAAAGATCTCAGCTGATCTCGACAAATTTAAATTCACTTTTCCCGATGCTCATCTATTTCTTAATGAATTAGAATTACTGGCTAAGGGATTCTTCGCAATGCCCACCGATACTTACGAGATGGATATTCAATTTGAAGCAGTTAAAAGTGATTTTAAAAATTTCCTTTCCCTTGTTCCTGCAATTTATTCTAAAGACTTTGATAAAGTACAAACATCTGGTACGCTTGCATTTAAAGGGTATGTTAAAGGAAAATATGATGATAAAAATATACCTGCATTTGGCATCAATCTAAATGTTAACAATGGAAAGTTCAAATATCCGGATTTGCCTGGAATAGCTGATAATATTAATATTATAGCACTTATTGATAATAAAACCGGTAATCCGGATGCCACTACGATTGATGTAAGTAAGTTTCATGTCGAGATGATGGATAATCAAGTGGATGCTGTTATACATGCCAGAAATCCGGTAAGTGATCCTTATCTTGATGCAGTTGTTAAAGGCAAAGTGAATCTTGCTGATGTGTCCAAAATTTATCCTCTTGAAAAGGGTGATAATCTTTCAGGGTTAATTGTAGCCGATTTTGCAATAAAGGGAAAACAATCTGATGCTGAAAATCAAAGATTCAACGACTTTAAAGCAAATGGTCATATTTCTTTAACTGATGTGAATTATAACACTAAGTCAATTGCTGAAAGTGTATCAATTTCAAAAGCGCTGTTTAATCTTACTCCATCTGAGATATCAATGCCTGAAATGAATGTTAAGATGGGTAAAAATGATTTAGCAGCTAATGGTAGGCTAACTAATTACCTGGCATATGCTTTTAAAAAGGGAGAACTTGTGGGTGTAATGAATATGCAGTCGCAGTATTTCAATTTAAATGATTTCATGACTGATACAACAGCTGCAAAATCAGACACCGCTGCATCTAAGTTATCGGTAATTGAAATTCCTAAAGGAATTGATTTCCAATTGAATTCTTCATTTAACAAAGTCATTTATGATAAATTGGAGCTAACAAATGCAACTGGAGTTCTGCGTGTTAAGGATCAGGTACTTTCGTTACAAAATCTCAAATTCAATACAATGCAGGGACAAATGATTTTGAATGGTAATTATTCAACCAAGGATGTTACTAAGCCCTCACTTGACATGGCAATGAACATAAGTGGTATTGAAGTGTCAAAAGCATTTGAAAATTTCAATACTGTTCAAAAACTTGCTCCAATTGCAAAACAGACTTCAGGCAAGATAAGCTCCAATTTAAGGATCTCTACTACCCTTGGGAAAGATATGATGCCTTTGCCTGCAACATTACAGGGAGAGGGCAGTCTAACATCTCCTAGCCTGTCAATTAATAATGTAAATACATTTAATAAGATTGCTGATGCTTTAAAACTTGATCAATTAAAAAAATGGAGCCTTGATAAAATCAATCTTTCATTTGCAATTGAAGCAGGGAAAGTGACAGTTAAACCCTTCACTACGAAGCTTGGCAACTTTAAAACCGAAATATCAGGGTGGAATTCTTTTGATGAATCGCTCGAATATATAATGCAAATGGCTATTCCAAGAAGCACATTTGGAGGGGCAGCTAATACTGCACTTGAGAACCTTGTTAAGCAAGCAAATGCAAAAGGAACTAACTTTAGTCTGAGCGAAACGGTTCCTGTTTCATTAGTCATAAATGGGAATATTCATGATCCTAAGGTATCTGTGAATCTGGGTAAAGCAACTTCAGCCAATTTAAAAGAGAATATTAAGCAAACAATTGAAAAGAAGAAAGAAGAAGTTGTTGGTAAAGTCAAAGAAGAGGCAGGTAAATATATTGAAGAGGCAAATCAGAAAGCTCAAAAGATTATAGACGAGGCACAGGTAAAAGCAAACCAATTAATAGCTGCAGGAGATCAATCCGCTAAAAAGATTAGAGATGAAGCAAATAAGCAGGCAGATCAACTAGTTGCAGAAGGTGCTAAAAATGGTATGATTGCAAAACTTGCTGCTCAAAAGACTGCTGAAAAAGTTAGAAGTGAGGGTGATAAGAAGGCAACTTCTGTTAGTGCAGAAGCGAAAAAGCAAGCTGATGCGTTAATGGCAACTGCACGTTCTCAAGCTGATAAGATAAAGGCTGAAGCACAACAGAAAACCAAATAATCCGGCTTTATTAAGCTTAATGATGTGGGTTCTACTTTTATCATCCTATATATAAATCAACAAGCGCAGTATTTTCTAATACACAGATTCTGGTATTGCTCCAGGGTAAGTGTTTAAGTGATTGCGTGAATCATTTATGAAGATAGTCATTTTAAGCATGTCATCTTCAGAAATGTTTTTGATCCTGTTATAGTCTTGTAGTTGGAACTTTCTACCTCGGTTGGCAATATCATTATTTAATGTTGAATCTGCCTCATTAATTGAAATATTTGCAGGTAAAATGTAGTACTGTTTTTTGTTATTCTCTATTGGAGTATATACCCATGTAAGATAGTACTTAGGATCAATAATCGTTTTCCTGTTCCATGTCTTTAATAGAGTAAACCCAACCATGGCCCCTCCATCGCGATATCTGTCACGTTGATTTGAAACGAAATTGCCAAGTGAATAAACAACAAGTTGATTACGTTGAGTTGAGTCTGTTTGCTTAACATACTCAAAAGGCTGAATAACATGAGGATGAGAACCAATAACAGCATCTGCGCCATTTTCTTTACTAACCTTAGCCAAATGTAGTTGCTGATCTGTTGGATATCTTTCATACTCATTACCCCAGTGAAAAAACACTATGATAAAGTCAGGATTGAGGTTCTTTGCTTTATTGATATCATCAATGACTTTTTGTTCATCAACAATATTGACCATTGCTGGGTAATTAAAGGTTAGTCCGTTTGTACCATACGTATAATTCAAAAGGGCAACAGTGATGTCGTTTACAGTAAAGATGAGAGGATTATTTTTTAAATAATCAGTACTGTCTTTGAATGTTCCGGTGTGTTTAATTTCAAGACTGTCAAGAACTTTTACAGTTCTTATGATTCCTTTGTCACCTCGGTCGCAGCTATGATTATTAGCAGTTGCCAGTATGTCGAATCCAGCATCTTTAATTGCATCAACCAATTTATCCGGAGCACTAAACTGAGGATAACCTGTGTATGGTTTGCCTGCTAAAGTGCATTCCAGATTGGCAATTGCAACATCTTTACTTCTAATAATTGGGGCTACATACTCAAAACAAGGGAAATAATTATAAGATCCTGTAGAATCTACCAGAGCAGCATTTATTTGTGGCCCATGCTGCATTATGTCGCCTGCAAACAAAATTGTCAATTGCTTATCGTAAGGAGCATTGAT
The DNA here is from genome assembly GCA_050259095.1 of Omnitrophica WOR_2 bacterium. Taxonomy (GTDB): domain Bacteria; phylum Bacteroidota; class Bacteroidia; order Bacteroidales; family Lentimicrobiaceae; genus Lentimicrobium. The sequence continues at coordinate 34,945 of JBLMZZ010000108.1, forward strand.
CACATTAACAGATTGATTGTTACTGACCTGTGCGGCAACAAACAATGATGTTATAATAAAAGTATATCGGGCAACTACTGCAATCATCGATACTAGTTTCAAAATCCAATGCTTAATCCAATTCTTCCCCAATAGTGACATTTCCCCTTAGTAAACTCTTTAGATAAATAATTTTGAGCAAATTGAATGCCATACTTCTTATATCTGGCATTGAAGCTCATTTCCACATTGACTAGTAAACGCTCAATCTCATGCGGCTTCAACACAAAGATACTGGTCTTGTTCATTAGTCCGCCATTTAGTGTTGCATTGTAAGCTACTGCAGTCCCGGTAATATTTGTTTCAAAAGAACATTTCCATACCCGTGAACTACGATTACTAAGTTCATTAAGTGTTGAAGGAAGTGGCGATAAGAAATCCTTATCTGTACTTATACGTATCCCTATGCCCGAAGAAGCTGAAGTATTTAATGTTCCTAAAGAAGCCGAATTAATTGAATAAGCATTAAATGTACCTTTTGTAAATAATCTTTGTCTTATTTCGTACGTATAATTAATAATGAAATCATTGGCTATCTGAGTATCCCACCCCATCGGTTCATCATTTGTAGGAAGGCCGGCATGTACACCTTTTTGAAGCAATTCACCACCTGCTGCTTTACCAATGACTCCAATATCAAAACTGGCTTTAAGACTAAGACCCTTGTCAGGAATTTCCGACTTTCTTGAAAATCTTAAATATAGTATTGACGAATAAGGCCGATCATTTTTAAGGGTAGGAGTTACTTTGGTAGTAAGTGGAGTATACATAGCATGATGAAGTTCAAGCGTGTTATATTCCATGCAGTTACGATTACTAACAGGTAAAATACTATTAATTCTCCAAAAGGCAAATGCAGGTGATGTGTACGTTATATAAATACCATTTGTGTAGTACCTGTCGGTGTTATCAAAAATATCATTATCCAGTCCGATCTCAAATTTACTGAATGGCCAGATGTAGGAATTGAGAGATGGATTTTTCAATATCGATTGAGAAGCAGGATTATAAGAATTACTTGCATTATAATCACTCAATACGGGGGATAATGGTGTTAATAAAGAAGAATTTAGATAATTACTTTGGGAAGCTTCTTCTGGTGATATAGCTGAATAAGTATTATTGTATTTTTCCGAATTAACTTTTTTGCAGGTAACCTTAACTATATCTGTATTATTGTTTAGTTGGTTATTGATCTTAGTTTTGTTACTTTCCTCACTTTTATTAAGAGTATTATTAGTGTTTGGTTGACAGGCAGTTATTAACATGCTTATAAATGCTGTTGATAATATGGTCCTGCTAATTTTCATTTAAAGGAATGAACTGTAAAGTTTTTGCAAATAGATAAAATTTTAAACTAACTACTAATATAGCAAGAAAACAATTTTTAAACAATATTTATTGCTATTATTCAAGTATGTAATCTCTTCACTAAGGTATTTGTTAATGATGAAGGAATAAAGCGAAGTCCAAACAACATTAATTTATTTCCTATTCCTTGCACGGCTTTCCTTTTACCATGCATCATCCTCTTATAGGCAAATCTAGCTACGCTATGAGCTGAAGCACCTTTCATTATCTTATTTATCTTCGCTTCACTTGCTCCTGCTTCATTGAAGAAGTTAGTATCCACTGGTCCGGGACTTAAGGTAGTAACAGTAACACCGGTACCTTTAAGTTCGCTATTTATTGCATTTGAAAAAGATACAACATAAGATTTCGAAGCGTAATAAACTGACATTAATGGACCTGGCAAAAATCCTGCAATAGATGCTACATTGAGCACTCTGCCATAACCTTCATCAATCATATGGGGAATAAATTCTCTTGTGAGATGCGTTAGTGCCAGAATATTCAGTTTAATCATCCTGCTATTTTTCTCCCAATCAGCTTGTGCAAAGCATCCTGAATCACCAAAACCAGCATTGTTTACCAGGATGTTTATCTTTAAGTTCTCTTCTTTTATGAAGCTTATCAATTTTAAACGTTCAGCTTCGTCCGTTAGATCAGCAGAAAAAACTTTTATTTTAATGGGTAATTTTTTAGTCAATTCCTCAGATATTGCAGCAAGTTTCTTACCTGAGCGGGCAACAAGTACCAAATTATGACCTTTTGATGCCATAATATTTACAAGTTCTAAACCTATACCCCCTGAAGCTCCGGTAATTAGAGCAAAGTTATCTTCACTGTTCCTGGTATTATTCATCGTATTTAATTTGAAACATTAAAGTTAATGGAATCTTTGCAAGTTTTATATTTTTTAAAATTAAAAGAAGGTAGTAAGGACAGAGAAGAGTTATTTAGTTTTAAAGGAATACAGTCGTGGAAAGAACTTTAAATAATTTGAAATAGCAACCAGTATCAGGTTATACTTCGTTAATACTTAGGGTATAGTTAGAGTACAAATACACTATAGATACTCTACCAAAATGGTAGTGTAATTGTAGAGAAACTGTATAGTAACTGTAGAGTAACCGTAGAGTAACCCCTAATCAATCTTCTACAAATATAGTAAAATAAGTTAAGTGTAAAACAAAAAAACAGGCAAAAAGAAAAGGCTGCCTTTTTGAGACAGCCTTATTTCTATAAAATTGAAACTTAAACTTTTCTAATGTTAGAATGTATACCTAAGACCAATTTGAGCACCCCAGGTACTAGTAGTAGAAAGGATGTTAGTAAATGAACTTGTTGGGAAACTCTTGCCAACTTTGTTAAAAGTATAAGTAGGTTCACCTGCATCATTTGCTCCTGCATATTTCAATAGAGTCATATCATAACTGCCAAGAATTTGCTTCTGAGCATTTCCCCAGTTGCTGTTGAGCATATTACCAACATTGAGTAAGTCAAGACTGATTTGAAGATTGTGTCTGTTATCTTTACCGAAATTAGCGAAAATATCCTGAAGAATTCTTACATCAAAACGATTTCTCCATGGTAAAAGTGCACCATATCTTTCAGCATAACTTCCTTTATTATCGTTTAGATAATCATCCTGTTTAACGAAATTCCAGAAAGCAGCACGTTGTTCATCAGCAGTATTAATAACGATAGTATTGCCATCGGCATCTTTACCTGTAATGTCAACAAAGTTAATCTCTGCATCATTAGCCGGGATATACATAAGGTCAGCTGCATTGCCATCGCCGTTCATGTCATTAGAGTATATATATGACAATCTGCCCTGATTTGCTCCTTCATAGAAGATAGAAACAGTAGTACCAAGATGTTTAATATATTCTTTATGATAAGAAATTGCACCTATTA
>JBLMZZ010000109.1:0-4347 GCA_050259095.1 Omnitrophica WOR_2 bacterium
TTACTTCTTTGTGTCCAAGACAAAGAAGTAAGAAAAAAGAAGTATCGGTTGCAAACTGATAGTATTCATTCTAAGCGTATAGGCTTAGAACTGATATGTTTTTTCTAACAAAGAACTGTTAGGGAACGATTATAGATCCATTGAGATCAGGTTTCACTCAGCTGCGATGCAGACATAATCATCGTTTGAGTAAGCTGATCAATGCTGCTACGAATACCAAATACAGCTGCAACGGAGTTCAGTCAATGTTGTATTCAATGGATCCAAAAGGGTTCCTTATCTAATCTTCATCGCGGGGGAAGCAAACAACCGTCCCAAATGTCACAAATGTCCCTTGATTTTGCAGACAGCTATTGAATCACAAAAAAGGCTGCCTTTTCAGACAGCCTCTTCTTTTATAAAGTACAATGCTTTATTTTATTTCCCAGGTATCACCACTATTGAGCAGATCATCAACATTTTTAATCTTTGATGTCTGTTTTGCATAGTTGATTTGCTCTTCAACCATATCATCATACGTAGGATACATTGCTGCTCTTATTACTCCCATTGCAACAGGGAAATGAGGATATGACATCTTTGCAAGCATCAAATGAATACCTGGATCTTGCTGATACATATCGTGAACAAGAAGATCATCTTCTGTAATACCATTTTGACCAAGAGTAACAACCTCAAGGCGGGTACCGTTTAACCTGATACCTTTATCTTTGTTCTTACCAAAGATCACTGGCTCTCCATTACGCAGAATAACCTGTCGATCATCGCGAACTTCCTTACTCGTGATAGAATCATGTGTTCTGTCGGCAAATATTACACAGTTCTCCAATATCTCAATGATAGAAGTTCCGTCGTGCTTTGCAGCTTCAAACATAATCTCAGTCATCAGTTTAGGATTAGTATCGGGGCATCTTGCGAAGAATGTACCCTGAGCACCTAAAACAAGTTCACCAGGATTAAACGGATGTTCAATCGTTCCCTGGGGAGATGTTTTGGTAATGCTTCCCATTGGAGTGGTTGGTGAATACTGTCCTTTTGTTAACCCGTAAATCTGGTTATTGAAGAGGATAATATTGATGTCGATGTTACGGCGTATAGTATGAATGAAATGATTTCCGCCAATAGCAAGTGAATCACCATCACCGGTTGTCATCCATACACTTAGATGTGGATTTGCAATTTTTACACCTGATGAGATGGCAGCAGCACGGCCATGGATCCCATGAATACCATAAGTATTTACATAGTATGGGAAACGTGAGGAACAGCCGATACCCGAAACCATCATAATGTTCTCTTTACGATAACCGAGTTTTGGAAACACATTTGCAACTGATGAGAGTATAGCATGTGACCCGCAACCAGGACACCATTTTACCATCTGATCACTTACAAAGTCTTCTTTATTTAGCTCAACTGAGGAGCGTTCTATCGTTAAATTTAAGTTCTTTTCCATTGTTATTTCTCCTCCAGTGTTTGAGTGATAACCTGAGTGAGTTCATTGACTGTGAACGGCAGGCCCTGTACTTTATTATATTTTAGGTACTTGTGACTGTCGTGTGTCATTCTGAGATAATTAACGAACTGTCCGCTGTTGAGTTCGCAAACGAGTATCTTCTTAAAGCCTGAAAGAATTTCTTCAGTATTTTTTGGAAGAGGCATTATATAGTTAAAGTGAGCATGGCTAACCTTTTTACCTTCAGCCTGCAGGTTTTCAACAGCTTCCTGCACTGCACCTAATGTTCCGCCCCAACTAATTACCAGCAGGTCACCTTCTTTATCTCCCGATAGTTCCTGTAATGGAATATAATCGGCAATTTTTTGAACTTTAGCATCCCTCAGATCAACCATTTTTTGATGATTCAAACCGTCGGTTGATACGTTTCCTGAACCATCTTCTTTTTCAAGACCGCCTATGCGGTGACGTAAACCTTCTGTTCCCGGTAAAGCCCACTTACGTGCCAGTGTCACCGGATCACGACGGTAAGGTTTAAAATCAGGGTCATTAGCTTCGGCAATAGGAGGATTAATAGCTGGAAGTTCAGCAACCTTTGGAATGCGGAATAACTGTGAACCATTGCCTAAGTAACCATCTGTGAGAAGAATTACCGGAGTCATATGCTCCATTGCAAGCTTAGCCGACATATAGGCATAATAGAAACTGTTAGCTGAAGTTGAAGCAGCAATAACAACAGCAGGACATTCTCCATTACGGCCAAACAGTGCCTGATAAAGGTCACTTTGTTCAGATTTGGTAGGTAATCCTGTGCTTGGTCCACCACGTTGTACATCAACAATAACTAAAGGAAGTTCGGTCATCACAGCAAGTCCGATGGCTTCACTCTTAAGAGATAGACCCGGGCCTGATGTTGAAGTAAGAGCAAGAGATCCGGTATAACTTGCACCAATAGCAGAGCAAATGCCTGCGATTTCGTCTTCAGCCTGAAATACTTTTGCACCCAGAGATTTATGTTTAGCAAGTTCAATGAGAATATCCGTAGCAGGAGTAATAGGGTATGAACCAAGGAATAATGGTCGTCCCGAACGCTCACTTGCAGCCAAAAAGCCCCATGCAGTGGCAATGTTCCCGGTAATATTGCGATAACGTCCGGGAGGGATTGCAGCTTTATTAACCTGATAAACAGATTGGAGTGCTTCAACAGCATCGGCAAAACTATAACCTGCTTCGAGCACAATCCTGTTTGCCTGTATTACCTGCGGTTTATTTTTAAATTTCTTATTAAAGAACTCATAGGTTGAGTCAAAACCCCATCCGAAAAGGTGGTACATGATGCCAAGGGCAAACATATTCTTACTTTTATCGGCAGCCTTCTGGTCAATGCCTAAGTCTTTAAGACTGGCACGGGTAAATGAAGTAATTGGGGCTTTAACGAGATTATATTTATCAAAAGAACCATCTTCGAGAGGGTTAACATTGTACCCTGCTTTTTTAACAGCAGCATCATCAAATGAATCAATGTCAACAATGAGGGTAGCTCCGGGTTTTGCCCATTTAAGATTTGCACGCAGTGATGCAGGATTCATTGCAACCAGCACATCACAGAGGTCGCCTGTTGTTTCAATTTTTCTTGCACCTACATGTACCTGAAAGCCTGAAACGCCGGCAACAGTATTATGAGGGGCACGGATTTCGGCAGGGTAGTCTGGGAAAGTAGCCAGATCAAGACCTGCTAAAGCAGCAGTATCAGAGAAAAGTGTTCCGGTAAGTTGCATCCCATCGCCTGAGTCACCTACAAACTTAACAACTACCGCTTCCCTTTGAATTACATTACTCTTCGTTTTTACCATGGTATTAAGGAAGTTGAATTATTTTAATGGGCAAAGTTAAGGGTTTTAGCCTTTCAAATTATTTTAAATCTCACTATTTAGAAGCTTTAAAAATTCTAAAGTTGTACTTATCGTAAAATAATTAAATATATCTTTGCAGGAGTTAACAATTAAAATACAAACCAAAATAATAAAGCCATGGCTTATTTAATTTCAGATGACTGCACAGCATGCGGCACTTGTATTGATGAATGTCCGGTTGAAGCGATCTCAGAAGGTGACATCTATAAAATAGATCCGGATATTTGCACTGATTGTGGATCATGCGCTGATGTATGTCCTATTGAAGCAATACATCCTGCTTAAGGATCTATTCCTTTATATCAGAAAGAAAACGCTTGCCTTTGGGCAGGCGTTTTCTTTTTAGGAAACATTATAGGTTAATGTTTGTTTTTAAGGGGACACAAAATAACGTACTATTAGGTATATTTGTAACTAGAGGGTGATTGACACATGCTTCGATCCTCTATTAACCACTAACCCGGATAACAATTTCTGTGATGGATAAATTCTCATATTTCTCGAATGCAGAAACCGAATATATAGACAATCTTTATAAGCAGTATCTCTCCGACCCTGAGTCGGTTGATATGAGCTGGCGAAGTTTCTTTGAAGGTTTTGAATTCAGTCGTACTACTTATGGTGATAAAGATAAAAAGCTAATCGTTCCCAATGAATTTAAAGTAATCAATCTTATTAATGAATATCGTAAACGGGGACACCTGTTTACCCGCACAAATCCTGTTAGAACAAGAAGATCATACACTCCAACTCTTGATATTGAGAATTTCGGCCTGACTAAAGAAGATCTGGATGTTTCCTTTGAAGCCGGTTCTGAAATTGGAATAGGCAAAGCTCCGTTAAGAAAGATCATTGAACATCTTGAAGCTACCTATTGCCGCTCTATTGGTGTTGAATATGCCCATATTAGAAATGTTGAAATTGAGCAGTGGCTAAGAAACAGAATGGAGTCAGGTAAAAACACACCTAAGTTTTCAA
>JBLMZZ010000110.1:0-2681 GCA_050259095.1 Omnitrophica WOR_2 bacterium
GGGTTTACCATTCCACATCCTAATATTTCAACCCATCCTGTGTATTTACAAAATGCACAACCAGTGCCACCGCATAAGTTGCACGATATATCCATTTCAGCAGAAGGTTCAGTAAAAGGGAAATATGATGGTCTTAGCCTTATACGAGTGTCAGCGCTAAACATTTCTTTAGCGAAGTACATCATTGTTTGGCGAAGATCAGAGAAGCTTACATTCTTATCAATGTAAAGGCCTTCAACCTGATGAAAGAAGCAATGTGCTCTGGCTGAAATGGCTTCATTGCGATATACCCTTCCCGGAAAAGTCATTCTTATAGGAGGCTTTGTTGTTTCCATCACCCTCACCTGAACACTCGAAGTATGTGTTCGTAAAAGGATATCAGGATTGGATTCAATAAAGAAAGTGTCCTGCATATCACGTGCAGGATGCTCAGGAGCAAAGTTTAATGCAGAAAAATTATGCCAGTCATCTTCTATTTCAGGACCTTCAGCAACAGTATATCCAATATGAGCGAAGATGTCAAGTATTCGTTTACGAATAATCATAAGAGGGTGACGTGAGCCTGTTTGTTCTTCAGTTGCAGGAAGTGTTAAATCAATGGACTTTTGTGGACTATGATCAGTACTAGTAATCGTTGCTTTTAAAGTTTCAAGCTTTAATTGTACAGCGTCCTTTAGTTCATTAAGTAGCTTCCCTGTTTGACGACGTTCGTCGGGTGTTACATTTTTAAAAAGAGCAAAAAGATCATTTAAAATTCCCTTTTTACCTGCATATTTAATACGAAACTTCTCAAGCTCTTCAGCTGAAGTTGTTTCAAAAGCATTAATCTCAATCAGATATTTTTCTATTTCTTCTTTCATAATAACATCCTGGTAATGAGTAGGACTCAAGATTTAAGTCCTTTATTTAATAACTGTAATCTTCATTTTAACATCTTTGACTGGTCGGTCACCTGGGCCTGTTTGAACAGTAGCAATTTTGTCAATTACATCAAGTCCTTTAACAACTTCACCAAACACTGTATAATCATCATCTAAATGAGGGGCACCCCCTATGGTTGTATAAACTTTACGACGCTCAGGAGATACCTTTTTACCTGTCTGTTTTTCAAATATATCAAGTTGTTGATTACTGAGAACCATACCTTCTACGATATAAAATTGTGAACCTGATGAGTTCTTTTTAGGATTTACCTGATCACCCTGACGTGCTGCTGCTATAGCTCCTTTTTTGTGAAAATGCGAAGCTAGAATTTCAGCAGGAATAGTATAACCCGGATCATTTTTGGCACCCTGACTGCCACCTTGTATCATGAATCTATTTATCACCCGATGGAAAATAGAGCCATTATACCATCCTTGTTTAATAAGCTTAAGGAAATTGTCCCGATGTCCCGGAGTATCATTATATAGAATAGCAGTCATGTTACCATATTCAGTTTCAATGAGTATAGTTACCGGTTTTTTGGATGTTTGAGCAAACATCGAAGTACAAAAAAGCAATGCGAGAACTGCTAAAGTTATTTTTCTCATATAATTCAGTTTAATCAGGTTAATAATTAAATTACTTATCTTTTAATATCCATGCTTTTATCAAAATATCTTCAAATGGTCTGTCTTTATCATCCTTCTTAACAGCAGCAATTTTATCAACAACATCCATACCACTAATCACTTCGCCAAAGATTGTATAACTTCCATCGAGATGAGGGGCACCCCCTATAGTTTTATAAATTTCTCTTCGTTCAGGTGAAATTTTAAAAGGAGTCATTAATGCATATTCCTTATCCAACATCCCATTTAATGTATCCAAAAGAAACTTAAATCTAGCAGAATCAGCTTTAGCATCTGCAGTGAAAAATTCATTTCTTAAAGCTAAATTTTCAGGTCTGTTCATTATATTGACAAAAATGCGCTGCTTAGTCAATGAATATTGTTTCTTTTCAGCCATATTGAGGTCTTCATCATTGAACTTCTTACCTTGAACAATATAAAATTGAGATCCTGAAGAAACCTTATCCGGATTCACATCATCGCCTTCACGTGCTGCTGCCAATGCTCCTCTAACATGCATATGATCAGGCATTATTTCAGCAGGTAAATCATAACCCGGACCACCATTACCTAGTTCTTTACCTGCAGGTGCACCTTTTGAATCAGGGTCACCTCCTTGTATCATAAAACCCTCAATCACCCTGTGAAAGAGTGTACTATCATAATAACCATCCTTTACCAACTTGATAAAATTGTTACTATGAAGGGGAGTGTCTTTATATAGTTTGAGATGGATATCACCGTATTTTGTTGAAATCACTACAGTTTCCTTAAGAAATGGTGATTCACCATTATTATTCTGTTGTCCGTTAACGGTAATAATAGATAAAACCATTAACAAAACCAGACTAATAAATTTGATGTAATTGAATAGCTTCATATTCAGAGTAATTCTTCAGCAAAAGTAAATAAAATAGCTTTTAATGGGTAAATCAAACAATACAGGATAAACAATCACTTTTTTGTAGCTAATTCAAAACATGACCTGCATAAGGGTTCATAACTTTCAGTTTCGCCAAGCATTACTAGCTTTCGATCATCAGTCTTTCTATATGAGTACTGTGCAAGATTACCACATCTTATGCAGATAGCATGAACTTTAGTAACATACTCGGCAGTTGCCATGAG
>JBLMZZ010000111.1:0-13240 GCA_050259095.1 Omnitrophica WOR_2 bacterium
AGATAAAGAAGGTATATATCATACCAAATGGGATCAACATAACTAATTATGGAAACAATTCCAGCAGAAACACCAACTATCGTAGTCATATTTGGAGCAACAGGAGATTTGACCTGGCGTAAACTTATACCTGCCATCTATAATTTATTCCTTGACAACTGGATACCGAAAGATTTTTATGTTCTCGGTATTGGCCATTCAGAAAATAATGAAGTTAAGTTTAGAGAGCGCTTACGAGATGGTGTTGATAAATTTTCACGGAAAGGTAAGTCTAACATAAAAGAATGGGAATCATTTGCGCAATGTTTGAATTACCACCAGGGAGAATTTGACAAAAATGAAGTATATGATTTCATTGACAGGCAAATAAACAAACTTGAAAAGCAGTGGAACACTAAGGCAAACAGAGTATTTTATATGGCTGTTCCACCTCAATATTTCAATGTTATAGCCACTAAGATTGGCAATAAAGGGTTAGCTAAAGATGTAATGATGTCGAGGCTTGTTATTGAAAAACCATTTGGACACGATCTGGAAAGTGCAAAGAGCCTTAACAACCAACTTCATACGCTTTTTGATGAATGTCAGATTTACCGGATAGATCACTATTTGGGTAAGGAAACCGTTCAAAATATACTTGCCTTTCGATTTGCAAATGCAATGTTTGAACCTCTTTGGAATCGCAATTACATTGAACAGATACAGATAACTGTATCGGAGCAATTAGGTGTTGAGAACAGGGGTAATTACTATGAGACTGCCGGAGCATTGCGCGACATGATACAAAATCATCTTTTACAACTTTTGTGTCTCATTGCCATGGAACCACCTGTATCGTTCAATGCTGACGAAGTTAGAAACCGCAAAGTTGATGTGTTAAATGCTGTAAGAAGGATTAAACCTGAAGAAATTAATAAATATACGGTCAGAGGCCAATATGGTGATGGCTGGATAGAAGGCAAGAAAGTACCCGGCTACAGGCAAGAGCCTGATGTAGATAAGAATTCAAGTAAAGAAACATTTGCAGCAATGAAGCTTTATATTGATAACTGGCGTTGGCAGGGAGTTCCTTTTTATATACGGACGGGAAAACGGTTAAATGAAACTATTACAATTATCACTATACAGTTTAAGCCTGTTCCGCATCAACTATTTGCAACAGAAACAATTTTAAACTGGCAACCCAACAGACTTGTGCTCAATATACAGCCTAATATGGGTATACGGTTGCAATTTCAGGCAAAGCAACCTGGGCTCGACATGTTACTATACCCTGTTGATATGCTTTTCAGGTATAGTAAATCATACACATCAGGAACTCCGGAGGCATATGAAACCCTGTTACTTGATATAATGAGGGGTGATTCTACATTGTTTATGCGTGCAGATCAGGTTGAATCAGCATGGAATATACTTATGCCTATAATCAATTTATGGGAGAAAAATCCTTCGGTAAATTTTCCTAATTATGAAGCAGGAAGTCATGGGCCTCAGGATGCTGATGCTCTTATAGCTGCGGCCGGTCACAATTGGATTGTTATTCCTTTATTGAATGAAAATGAACCAAATAAATAAGATAAAAGTCTTTCGCTCTGTTAATGCACTGAATGAATCAGCAGCACAGTTCTGCCTTAATATTGCTGAAGAAGCAATAAGATCAAGAGGCCGTTTCACTTTTTGCCTGTCGGGAGGTAAAACACCCAAAAGTCTCTATTACCTTTTATCGTCAGATCCTTACAAAGATTTGATACCATGGAAAAATACATTCCTGTTTTGGGGTGATGAGCGTTACGTTCCAAAGGATGATGAACGAAACAATGCACATATGGCATATGGAGTACTAATAAATAAAGTGAGCATTCCACCTGCAAATATTTTTCCTATTCCGGTAAAACTATCTCCTGCGGATGCAGCGATAAAATATGAAGAGACTTTACTCCATTTTTTTGGAGATGAAAAGCCAAGTTTTGATCTGATTCTACTAGGTTTAGGTGAAAATGGCCATACTGCATCATTATTTCCCAATACTAAGGTATTGCATGAAAACTCTCATTGGGTGAAAGAAGTCTATGTCGAAGATCAGAGGTTATATCGTATTACCATGACTGCACCACTTATCAATATGGCACGTAACATTTTATTTCTGGTATCGGGAGCTGATAAAGCGACTATTCTGCATAGAATATTAACTTCTTCCTATCAACCCGACAGGTTTCCCGTTCAATTAATTAATCCTGGTGATGGATCTGTCAGTTGGTTTGCTGATGATCAGGCAGCTTGTATGTTACCTGGTGATCTTGTTATGCGTTCAAACTAATAATGATTCACCTATTTCAGTTAATTTATTAAATACCAATTCAATATCATTCAGAGTAGTACGATGAGAGCAAACTGATAACCTTAACACTACTCTATTATGGATTTTAGTTGTCATTATAAATGCAACTCCACTAATTTGAATGCTATCTGCTATTTGCTGATTCAGTACATCTAACTGCTCATTCAACTTATCGGCATTATCTTTCCACTTCTCCAGAAGTTGGTGTGGTGAATATTGAAAAGAATACATTTGAAGATTCGGTTTATGCAATGATCTGTAATCAGGGTGATTATTTACCAATTTATGCAAATGTTCAACACATTTAACATTCTGGGATAAAAGTGTCCTGTATCCTTCAACACCATAATGTTTTAGTGACATCCAAACTTTTAAAGCCAAAAATCCACGCGACATCTGTGGTCCATAATCCATAAAATAAAGTCCGGAGTATTCTGTAGGAAGAGTTCCTTTCAAATAAGATGCTGTCAATGAAAATGAACGATGGAGTTGTGCAGGATCCTTAATGAGAACGCAACCACATTCATAAGGGATATAAAGCCATTTGTGTGGATCGAGAGTAACAGAATCAGCTAACTCCAAACCCTGATATTGAGATCTTTTTTCGGGAAGGATTGCTCCTACTGCACCACATGCACCATCAGCATGGAACCAAATGTTTCTTTCGTTACAGATTCTTGCAATCTCCATCAATGGATCAATCGCACCCACATTAATAGAACCTACCTGTGCTACTACGCAAAAAGGGACATCCCCATTAGCTATATCTTGATCAAGCATTCGTTCAAGATCCACGGTATCCATGGTAAAATCTTCATTACTTTTTACCAGTCTGATTGATTCCCTTCCTAAGTTTAATAAATCGGCAACTCTCACAATAGAAACATGTCCTTCATGATCAGACATATAAAGAGTAAACCTTCCTTTAAAATCCTTGTTTTGCAATCCCTTTGCGGTTGTATCATATGAAGCCTTAATTCTCAACGCAGTTTGAATAGCAGTAAAGTTTGCCATTGTACCTCCACTGGTAAACAAACCACCGCACTTAACAGGATAATTTATCATTTCAGCAATCCAGGTTATCGTCCGTCTTTCTATTTCAGTGGCTGAAGGGGCAGCTTTCCATCCTCCGGTATTCATATTGACTGATGCAGCAAGTGCTTCAGCTAAAGTACTAATCATGTTGCCTGATCCATTCACAAAGCCAAACCACCTTGGTGAGCCAAGATGTGCAGAATAAGGAAGTACCTTCGATTGCCATTCATCGAGTATTTTATCAGGCTCCTGTGCTTTCTTTGGAAAGTCTTCTCTGAATACCGCTTCAACTTCAGATGAAGTACTAGCGGGAAATACTTTCACCTCATTTATGGTTGAATAATACTGTGAGATCATGTCTATAACACGGTAGCCGAGTTTTTTAAATTCTTCAGGACTTAAATCCAAATTATTGAAGTCATTTTCTTTTTCTTTCATTTTCACTTAACAGCGTTTTTATATTAAAAGTTGGGTTTAATAACAAAATTGATTTAAAAGCTGGAGATTACATCTCTAATGTAGATCTTGATTTAGTAAAATCAAACAAATTTAAACCTATGATTACTGATTAACAAGAATATAAAAATTGTACTCTTTTATAACTTGCTTATTAATACTTTTGCCGGAAATTCAAATTTAAAAGATTAAGACTATGAGTGGGTTTTTCGGGTGTATTACAAAACGTGATTGCGTTAATGATGTGTTTTATGGGACTGATTATCATTCTCATTTAGGCACTAAACGCGCAGGTATGGTATTTTGGAATAAGGATATAGGTTTTCAACGCGCTATACATAGTTTGGAAGATGGCTATTTCAGAAATAAATTTGAGAAGGATATTCATGATTTCAAGGGGGATTCAGGTATTGGAATAATCAGTGATTATGAAGCACAGCCTATTGAAGTAAGCTCACATTTAGGGCGGTTTGCATTAGCTCATATTGGGAAGATCATAAATGCTGAGGAACTTGAACAGGAATTCCTCTCACGCCGTCAACACTTTTCTGAAATGAGTCAGGTTGGTGTTAATCCAACTGAACTGATTGTTAAGCTCATTTGCGATAGTGATGATTACCTGTCAGGTATTAACAACTTCTATGAAAAAATCAAAGGTTCAAGTTCAATCCTGATACTGACAAAAGATTGTATTTATGCTGCACGTGATAAATTCGGTCGCACACCAATTATCATTGGAAAGAACACTGAAGGTTATGCTGTAGCTAGTGAAACATGCTCCTTCTCTAACCTGAATTATGTTACGGAATACTATTTGGGACCTGGCGAAGTGGTTAAAATAACTGCTGATGGTTATGAACAAATCAAGAGTCCGGGAGATAAAATGCAGATATGCTCATTCTTGTGGGTGTATTATGGATATCCACCATCATACTATGAAGGTATTAATGTTGATGCTTGTCGTTATAAGTGTGGAGCAGCATTGGCTAAGAAGGATACTGTTGAAGCTGATTTTGTAGCAGGTATTCCCGATTCGGGTATTGGTCATGCTTTAGGATATAGCAACAGCCGGAAGATTCCTCATATGCGTCCTTATTCAAAATATACACCAACGTGGCCACGCAGCTTTATGCCTCAAAGCCAGGAAATGCGTGATCTTGTTGCAAAAATGAAGTTGATACCTAATGAGGATTTGATTAAAGATAAGAGAGGTATTTTTCTTGATGATTCCATTGTACGCGGAACACAGCTTAAAGACAATACTGCCGATCTCTACGAAGCAGGAATTAAAGAGGTTCATATGCGTATTGCTTGTCCTCCCCTCACCTATCCATGTGAATATCTTAATTTTTCGCGTTCAAGAAGCAATGCTGATCTGGCAACCCGTAAAGCAATTGTTCAATTGGAAGGAACTGAAGATGTTGATTATAAAGAGTATTCAACTCCTTCTTCACCAAAATACAAAGCTATGGTTGAAAAGATTCGTAAAAATTTGAATCTAACAACCCTCCAATTTCAAGAATTGGATGATTTAATAGAGGCAATTGGCCTTCCTAAAGAAAAGCTTTGCACCCATTGCTGGGATGGATCAGGGTATTGTTAAATTTGTAGAAAATCTGTAATTGTGACTCCACTAACTTTATTACTTTGCTTCTTTGCATATACCGTATTACTTTTCCTAATCACCTTTATTACTGCCCGAAGAGCTAATAATCAGGGTTTTTATATTGGTAATAAGAGATCCCCATGGTTTGTGGTAGCTTATGGAATGATTGGTGCCTCAATGTCAGGTGTTACATTTATGTCAGTTCCCGGCTGGGTAGGAACAAGTCAGTTTTCCTATTTCATGGTGGTGCTTGGCTACCTTTTCGGTTACATAATAATTGCCAACGTACTATTGCCATTATACTACAGACTAAATCTAACATCTATTTATTCTTATCTGGAGCAACGATTTGGATTCTGGTCATATAAAACAGGTGCCTTCTATTTTCTTTTATCAAGAGTACTTGGAGCATCATTGAGAATGTTCCTAATAATTTATGTATTGCAACATTTTGTATTTGATGCCTGGGGTTTTCCTTTTTGGCTAACTGTAGTAATTTTTATAACACTCATTATCCTTTACACTTTTAAAGGTGGTATAAAGACAATCATATGGACAGATACGCTACAAACCACATTTATGTTGCTGGCATTAGTGCTTTCAATTGTATTGATTACAAAAAATCTTGACTTTAGTTTCCAGGAACTCGTTAGCAGAGTATTTAAAAGCGACTACAGCAATATTGTAGTAACTGATTGGTCAGCGAGAAATAACTTTATTAAACAGTTCCTTAGTGGCATTTTCATTACCATTGTAATGACAGGACTTGATCAGGAAATGATGCAAAAAAACCTTAGCTGTAAAAATATTAATGATGCTAAGAAGAATATGATCAGCTTCAGTTTTATCACTGTGATCGTTAATGCTATCTTTCTTTTCCTAGGCGCTGCCCTTTATATCTATGCAAAAGAGAAAGGACTGGATCTTTCAACGCTCGCAAGTTCAGATGATATATTCCCAACGATTGCTATTAAATATCTGGGGCCTGCTGCTGGTTTAATATTTTTTATCGGTCTAATTTCAGCTGCTTATCCAAGTGCCGATGGAGCACTTACATCACTTACAACCTCATTCTGTATTGATTTCTTAGGTATTGAGAAGAATAGGAATCTTACTGAGAAATCGAAAACAAACACAAGGTACTTCGTACATATTGGCTTTGCACTCCTGATGCTTATAGTTGTTTTAAGTTTCCGTTCTTTTTATGATAAAGCATTAATTGATAAGCTATTTACAATTGCCGGTTACACCTATGGACCTTTACTTGGATTATACTCCTTTGGCCTATTTACCAAATTCAACATTAAAGACAAATGGGTGCCAATTATTGCGTTAATATCTCCATTAATCTGCTACATCTTAAGTGACAATTCAAATGCGTGGTTTGGTTATAAGTTCGGTTTTGAATTACTCATTCTAAATGGTCTACTAACATTTGCAGGATTGGTAATAATAAGAAAAAAAGAAAGCAAATAATTTCTTAGGGATGAGATTAGTAAATTTTGTGAAGAAGATTCGTCTTAATACTATCATTTTAATATTTTGTACACCGATTTTAATCTCATGGGGCACAATTGGTCATGAAAATATAAATCGTTTAGCAGTACTCTGTATACCTAAACCACTAGTGAATTTCTTTTATAACCATATTGATTTTATGGTAACAGCATCTTCTGTACCTGATATGAGACGATACGCACTGGAAGATAAATCGGAAGTTCCCAAACATTTTATTGATCTTGAGAATTTTGGACCATTAGACAGCATACCATTTTCATTACATGATGCTCAAAGAAAATATGGGAAAGATTTTTTACAAAAAAATGGTATTCTGCCCTGGTGTATTGAAGAAACTATGAATAAGTTGACTAAGGCATTTAAAGAAAAAAGAAAAAATGAAATTTTATTTCTTGCAGCTGACCTAGGGCATTATATTGCTGATGCATACACCCCGTTGCACACCACGGTTAATTACGACGGGCAATTAACCAGTCAAAAAGGAATACATGATTTCTGGGAATCAAAATTGATAAATTGCTTGAATGTTAATTTGATGAATCATTCGGTTAAACCTGTCTTGATTGTGGATATCCATAAAGAGATTTGGAAGATAATCCAACATTCAAACAGCCTTGTTGATAGCATTTTGTTAATTGACAAGGACCTAAGAATAAAGCATAGTGTACAAAATGACATTTATTCTAAGGAGTATGCTCATGAATACTGCCTTTTAGCAAGAGGGATGCCTGAACGGCAGATGCGTTCAGCAGCTAATTCAATTGCCAGTTACTGGTTTACAGCTTGGGTTAATGCAGGGAGTCCAGATCTTTCAGAACTTGACAATATTAATCAGTACCGTCTAAGTTCTGCTAACCTTAAAAAGGAACTTAGATTATTACGTAATAAGCCATCATTAATAAAGTAAGTAATTTACCATACTAATATATACGTTTTTTTATTATCGGCATTTTTGATTTAATAATAGAAAGGGCAAGAAGGATGTGCTCGACAATTACCCTGCTAAACTTAATTTCTGCAGTTTATTAACTGGTATTGATTGCATAAAAAGCTCTAGTCAAAAGTTCGCAAAAGCAATCGAAATTCAATTAGGTAAGAACTAACTATAAGATATTTATCTTCAAGAAAAAAAGGAAGAAATTTATCCAAGAGCTTAGGAGCAATCACTCCATTACTTATTCGTAATAATAAACTTTTATATTAGCAGTATCCTTTAAATAATCGAGTTGTCGGATAGAGATTCTGTGAATATTTAGTCCGGTTCTGTCTCTTAATTCCTCTATCAATTCTTTTCTGAGTGCAGGCTTCATCATTTCAATTTTTTCATATTGGATTATTTGACAATATTCTCTTTTAAGAATCAGATTTGAATCCAGCAAAATGGTTATAACGAAAATAATTGCACAAATAATTAAGAGAACATCAATATCCAATTGAATTCCACTGATCAGGCCCAAAGCAATAAACACAAAAAGGTAAGTCATATCTTTCATATCAATTCCTTCAGTCCTGTACCGAAGCATCGAAAACACAGCAAATAGTCCAAAAGCTGCTCCCATTGATATCTTGACCTTGTTTAGAACAAATGTTAGTAAAAAGATTACGACGTTAAAAACGATAAAAGTGAATATAGTATCAAGTTTCTTGTAGTTGGGATAATAAATTAACAGAATGATTAACAGGACCATTGAAAGATCAATGATCAAGGTAAAAATGAATCTATTATTGATGGATACAATTTCATAATTTTTATCAAGATCATAATACTCTTCAGTATTATGATTGATTTGTTTATCAATTACCAGCTGTTGATTAGCTGTTGCCGGAAATACGGGCATTGGAATTGATATCATCATTAAAAGTACGATCATCATCGCTTTGAATGTGCGTGATGTTACATAACTTATTGACATAAAGAAGTTTTCGTTTAAAATTGTTTATTTTTACCGATGTATACAGCGAAGCTATTCCCAAGCAATACTTACTCACTGACAAGGGACGAATATGCATGCTGTGCATTAATAATGTAAAAGGAGAAGTTGACAGGCGTGGCTGTTTCACCTCAGCAACTACCAATTGATCAAATTTCTTCACCAAGTTTGGTGAAATGTATGTAAGGTCAAGATCAAGTGTAATTCTCTCCGCACAATGTTTATTAATCAATGTAATTCGTGAATAGTTTATTTGTAGGCATTGGTTCAACATTTCAAAACTATATGAAGTAGGTTTAAGTAATTCAACAGATTCTTTTGTCACCACATTTTTAATACATCCTAATGATTTATCAAAGGGAGGAATTTCGACTCTTGATTTAATTGTCCTTCCTTTATTGGTCTTCATTTTAACTTCAAAGAAAAAATTATCTGTCTCAATATAATGCCTTAATCTTACTTTAAAGCGATTAAGTTTACCATTATGATGATCTAGATACAGGTTGAAATTCTCAGTATCAAAATAATAATTTTCGTAACGACCGTAAGCTGTTTGGCAAGTAGAGAGTATATAATATTCTTTGCTAATACAATCAAATATCTTATTGAGTTTATCTAAAGTAAAAACATACTTAATCTCCATTCGGTCAAGTAGTTTAACCCTTTCGGTTTCAGAAAGACTAACTGTTTCAAGCTTATTGACCGATGAGAAATCTAACGAGATCATAAAGAATAATTATATCCAATTCCAACAACATAAGTTTTAATTGATTCGGGATTAGTTATCTCATTATTGAGATGACTAAATATTTCAATTTCTTGTTTTTTTGCTACTTTATAACCTAAAAACAAGGAATAGCGAAGTTTCTCAAAAACATTTACACCAGGATTATTTAGCTGATAAAATGATTCAAAAGCTATTGCTGGTTCAATTGGTATATTTGGTACATTATAGCTAATTTTGAGTTTATTTCGCCAGACTACATCAGGATTAATCCGGTAAGTATCTATTTCACCATTATCTCTTATGCGATCACTTTCATCCTTAGTAGTCAGTTCGAATTTTTCTCTTAATTTCAAAGTAAATCTTCCGGATTTCAGTCTCCCTTCACTCAAAATAGCATATCTATTTCTCCACTGATAATCATCATATTTAGAATCATAAACCGACATGATAGAGTATGACATACCAAGTTTAACAAATTTTGAAAAGTTATAATCAATTTCAGGTTGAATGCTAAAACGATTTAACTTTTCAAAAACACCAATCGATCTATACTCAAATTCTATATCAAAATCCCAATTATGCACCTGTTTATTTATAGTACCGGTTACCCATGAATTCAATGATTTCTCTTGTGCGAATGAAGCAAAAGAAATCAACATGAGAATAATACTTAAAATATTTTTAGAAGCCATGAAGGTTTGTTAATATTATAATTATAAAACAGGATAGAAAAACTAAATTACCTTGGAAAAGAGAAACGTACTTAAGTGAAAATTAGACGAATGCAAAAATAGAGAAATAATATTGCTTATGTCCTTGAAATGTAAATTTTTTTACTTATTACTTATCAGTTAACAATTGGAAGATTAAAAATCACTTTTGTCCCAGAAGGTTTATTTTGGTCATCATACAGATCAACATAATTCAATTTTAGCTTAGTACCATAAAAATTACTAAGAATACTCAATCTTGATTCAACTATAGAAATACCATAAGATTTCTTTTTACTTTTAGATTGTTTCTTTAATTCCATTGCTTTTAATCGACCTACCCCATTATCTTCAACAGAGCATAACAATTCTTTCTCTCCCATTTTGAAAGATAATCTGATAACTCCTTGTCCTTCAATATTCATGATTCCATGCCAAATAGAATTCTCAATGAAGGGCTGAATAATAAAGGTTGGGATATGTATTAATTCAGCATCAATTCCTTCATCTAAAGTAATATAATATTTAAATCTCTGTTTAAAACGCATTGATTCCAACTCAAGGTAAAGACTCAAACAATCAATTTCATCACTTAATACAACTTCCTGTTTCTGACTATTGTTGAGAATTAATCTCATTAATCTCGAGAACTTAGAAAGATAAATTGTTGAAGCTAAACTATCATTATTTATTACGAATGTTTGAATACTATTCAATGTGTTGAAGACGAAATGGGGATCCATTTGCCGTATCAATGACTGTTGTCTGTATTGATTAATTTCATTTTGAACAATATGTCTCTTTTTAATAACCTTCATTCTATAAGCAATATAGAAAGTAACTGCAATAAGTCCAATTAATGAAAGAATTGTAATAAACCACCAGGTTTTCCAAATTGGAGGATTGATCTGGAAAGTAAGTGTAGCAGGATTAGAACTCATCAATCCTTCCAAATTAATTGCAATGACTTCAAATCTATAATTGCCAGGAGGTAAGAATGCATATTCCACCTGTAAGTTTCTAGTAGTAATCCAGTTATTACTTAATCCAACCAACCTGTATTTATAGAATAAATTTCCCGCGTCTCTAAAATTTATTCCTGAATATGAAATAGTAATAGTGTTTTGCTTATACTCCAATTCATAATAGCGCCGATTTACAGTATCTCTCTTCATTATACTAACTCCATTGATATAGATGGGGGGCGGATATTTAAGAGGTTTATACTTAGATTTGTCAAATACAGTAAGTCCCTCTGTAGTAGCAATATAAATGAGATTTTTATAACCTTTTATTTGGTTAATTTCATTAGAAATTAAACCTTGTTTCTCGGTAAAGACAAGAATATGGGGCATCTTATTCCTTAATTCATTCACATCTATAAGATTAAGTCCATTATTAGTGGCCACCCAAAGATCATTTTTGTCAAGAAACAGTGATGTAATTGAATTTGATGATAATCCTTTTGATTGATCAATTTGAAATATAGAATCGTTAATTTTAACAATTAAACCTGATCCTTTTGTACCAAGTACAAAGTTCTTATGGCTACCCTGCAGAACTATAATATCAGTAATTCGCTTACTTAAAAGTTCACTATTTTCACCAAGAAATTGAAATTTCTTACCACTTAATCTCCATAGACCATTGAAAGTTCCTAATAAAAATGTACTATCTGTTTCTCTTTCAATTGATTCAATTCTAAAAGCTATATTATCATCATAATATGAGTCATATATTACATTACCTTCCTTAATTATTGTTAAACTTCGCATTTGAGCTAACATAACAGAATTAACACTTAATGGATAGATGTCTTTTATACTAAAACCAAGATAACTATTAACTTTATTCTTCAAAAGAAATGGGTGGTTATTAACTATTTTCTTAAACTTTTTACCATCAAAGGAGTGCAAATGTTTTTCAGTTCCAATCCATAAGACTTTATCATCTAAAGCAGTAATATTCTTGATTTTGTTCATGTTATGACCAAAATCCTTAATAATCGATATTTTACCATGGTCAATAACATCCAGAAAATAGTTATCATCTGTTCCTATATAGACCTTATCTTTAAATAAAGAGATAGCTTTGATATTTTTACCAGATAATCCATCAATTGGTGAAAAGGAAGAAAATGCTTTAGATGAAAGATAAAAAACTCCTGATCCTATTGTGGAAAACCACACTCCACCTTCATTATCAATCATTACAGAGGTAATTGGCATCCCTGTTAGATAATGTTCAATAGGTCCCTTTTCTATATCATCAACATAGTATTTCCCCACCCCAGAAAACTCTTTTCCCACCCACACACAACCGTTTTTATCATTACTCAACCAGAGAACTCTATCTTTGAAATCAAAAACTTCTGATTTGCCATTTGGATAAATGATACTTAGTAATTCATTTTGGGCAAAAAGTATTTCTCCTTTTTCTGTTTGATCAACTATAAAGTATCCTCCAGAGTACTTGCTGCGAGACATATCAACCACAACAGATTCTGTAATTTTTTTTGTTTCAATAAGTAAATTTAAATCCCAAGTACTTCTAACTCCGTTTTGAGTTGATAATAATTGACCTCCTAATTCAGTAATTAAAGTTTTTGGAGTCTTTTCACTTATCTGTTTAAATTTACTTATTATTCCTCTGTTATTTATCTTATATATTTTCCCATCATTCATAAAACTAAAGAAAACGTTACCTTGCTCATCTGCTCTGAAACATTTCTTCACTGGAACTAATCCATGTTCAGCTATATTTTTTAAAAGATTGTTGTATTTGTAAGGAGTTATCTTATCCTTTTCAAAATACGATAACTGAAAGGGAAAACTTACAAACCAAACTTTTCCGGTCTCGTCCTCATATATCTCAAATACCGTATTTTCAGGTAATCCGTTTTGAACATCGAAATTCTTG
>JBLMZZ010000112.1:0-30829 GCA_050259095.1 Omnitrophica WOR_2 bacterium
TTTCTGTTGATAACTTTAATTCTGTTCAATGTTAAATTGCTTAACTTGGTTGATTATTTTTGACAAATGGAGGAGAATAAACACAAGTTTAAAGAAAATACCCGTAATAAGCTCATTAAGAGTGATATCTTTGATCATGGGAAACTGCCACCTCAGGCTGTTGACCTCGAAGAAGCAGTTCTCGGAGCTATAATGCTTGAAAAGGATGCACTTGCTTCAATAATTGATATCATCCGACCTGAAGCTTTTTACAAAGAAGCTCACCAAGTCATTTTTGCAGCAATAACACGTTTATTTGCAAAGACAGAGCCTATTGATATACTTACTGTTACCAATGAATTGAAATTCACTGGTGAACTTGAAGTAGTTGGAGGTCCTTTTTATATTGCACAGCTTACTAACCGGGTAGCATCAGCAGCCAATACTGAGTTTCATACACGAATAATCCTTCAGAAATTTATACAAAGAGAACTTATCAGAATTTCTTCTGAAATTATACGTGATGCTTACGAAGATACAACTGATGTATTTACTCTTCTTGATAAAGCAGAAAACTCACTTTTTTCGATTGCTGAAAATAACCTGCGTCGAAATTATGTGACTATGGAATCACTTATTCGAAATGCTGTTAAGCAGATTGAAGCCGCTAAAAATAACCAGGGATCTTTTAGTGGTGTAGGTTCCGGATTTACTGAACTTGACAGGGTTACTTCAGGATGGCAACCATCTGACTTGATTATTATTGCTGCTCGTCCTGGTATGGGTAAGACAGCTTTTGTTCTTACTGTCGCTCGAAATGCAGCTGTTGATTTTAATAAACCGGTTGCAATCTTTTCTCTTGAAATGTCTTCGATACAATTGGTAACTCGTTTGATTTCAGCTGAGGCACAATTATCCGGAGAAAAACTTAGGAAAGGAGACTTACAAGCTTTTGAATGGCAGCAACTAAATACAAAAATTGTAAACCTGATGGATGCACCTCTCTTCATAGATGATACTCCATCTCTTTCAATTTTTGAATTGAGAGCAAAAGCCAGGAGATTAAAAGCACAGCACAATATCCAGATGATTATCATTGACTACATCCAATTGATGTCGGCAGGTATTGAAAGAAATCAGGGAAACAGAGAACAAGAAATAAGTAACATTTCCAGATCATTAAAGAGCCTTGCTAAAGAGTTGAATGTTCCGGTACTTGCATTATCTCAATTAAACAGATCTGTTGAAGCAAGGCCAAGTAAAAAGCCACTACTTTCAGACTTAAGAGAATCGGGAGCTATAGAACAGGATGCTGATATGGTACTATTTATTTATAGACCTGAGTATTATAATCAGGATTTAACTGATCCGAGTTTGCAGGGTGTTGCTGAAATAAATATTGCAAAACATCGAAATGGAGCGCTTCAGGATGTTAGACTTCAGTTTATAAGTAAGTTCGCTAAGTTCGTAGATCCTGATCCGATGGAAGGAATGTCAAGACCATCATTATCTCCAAATGGCAATTTTGAAGTTAAAGTATTTTCAAAATTAGATGAGGACGATGAAAAAGTGCCATTTTAATTACCGGGTATTGTAACAATTAACCATTATTTTCCGTTAATTAGGTTCAAAAAGTTTACTTATGAAAAAAGTGCTTTTTACACTTTGCCTTTTGTTACTTATACTGAACTTAAAAGCAGCATATATTCTTGTCCCGATGGACAGGACTCAAAAGAATCATCTTAAAGCATATGGGCTGACTTATTGGGTTTTGCAACATCAGGTTGAGGTTAGTTGGCTCCTCAATTACCGTGGTGGAAGTTTCATGTTCAAACAAAGTGCAATGATTGAAAATGAATGTACTGTAAGAGGCATATCATTTGAAATAATCGCTGATGTACAACATGACGCTATTCTAACAGAAATAGCTGATCCTCAATCCAACATGGATGAAATGAAACTTCAGAAAGCACCCAAAATTGCTGTTTATACTCCAAAGACTAAATTACCCTGGGATGATGCAGTTACATTGGCTCTGACTTATGCTGAAGTTCCTTATGATATAGTTTATGATGAAGAAGTTATTGGTGGTTCATTGCCTCTTTATGACTGGTTACATCTTCATCATGAAGATTTTACAGGTCAATATGGAAAATTCTGGTCAGCTTACAGAACCGCACAGTGGTATATTGATGATGTAAGAGCCACCGAAGCTATGGCTACAAAACTGGGATTTTCAAAAGTCTCACAATTGAAACTTGCCGTTGCAAACAAAATAAAAGAATTTACTGCAGGTGGTGGTTATCTGTTTGCAATGTGTTCTGCTCCTGATAGCTATGATGTAGCATTAGCAGCAGAAAATATTGATATCTGCGATGTAATGTTTGATGGTGATGGTGCTCAAAGTGATGCAAATAATCACTTGAATTACAATAATTGCTTCGCATTTACTAACTTCCATGTAGTCCTTAATCCTTATGAATACGAAATTTCAGATATAGATGTAAGCACTACCCGAAAAGTTTCAATAACGGATGACTATTTTACGCTATTCGAATTTTCAGCTAAATGGGATCCTGTTCCTACAATGCTCACTCAAAATCATGAGCAGATAATCAAGGGTTTTATGGGACAAACAACCGCTTTTAATGAAAAATTTGTTAAAGCGAATGTGATTATTATGGGTGAAAACAAATCAGCAAACGAAGCTAAATACATCCATGGTGATTATGGAAAAGGAACATGGACTTTCTATGGAGGCCATGATCCTGAAGACTATCAGCATTTAGTTGGGGATCCTCCTACTGATCTGAATTTATACCCCAACTCACCTGGATATAGATTGATACTCAATAATGTACTTTTCCCTGCAGCACAAAAGAAAAAACAAAAGACCTGATGATGTTCCTTACACCAGATTTATTTCGGATAATTACTAATAATTCAACATGTAAGTCTTCTCCATTAAAACACATCCTGCTAATAGCTACATTAATACTCTTTTGTGGGCTAGATTTGTCAGCTCAAAAAAAATATTCCATAAGTGGCTATATACGAGAAAAAGAAAGCAGGGAACTATTACCCGGAGTAAATGTCTATGTTCCTGCTTTAAAAGCAGGTACTATTTCAAATAATTATGGATATTACTCCATTTCCTTGCCCGAAGGCAAATATGAAATACAATATTCTTTTGTTGGATATACTCCAGAAACCAGAAATGTAGATCTTGTTACAAATCAAACTATTGATGTTGATTTTATTGGTGTTACATTAGAAGAGTTCGTGGTTTCAGCAAGCAAGGGAGAGAAAGTAAGTGAAGATAATTCAATAAGTATCGTTTCATTACCTGTACAACAAATTAAACAAATACCGTCTTTACTTGGTGAGAAAGATGTTTTTAAAGCGCTACAGTTAATGCCTGGTGTACAGAAAGGATCAGAAGGTACAAGTGGATTATATGTGCGAGGTGGAGGTCCCGATCAAAATCTTATAATTTTAGATGACGCCCCTGTGTACAATGCAAGCCATTTATTTGGATTCTTTTCTATATTCAATGGTGATGCTCTCAAGAGTGTCGAACTCATCAAAGGAGGCTTCCCTGCACGTTATGGAGGCAGATTATCTTCTGTTGTAGAAATGACAATGAAAGATGGGAACAGACAAAAATTTTCAGGTGAAGCCGGTATCGGACTTATCTCTTCTCGTCTGGTGCTTGAAGCACCAATTAAAAAAGATGTTTCTTCATTTATAATTTCAGGCCGAAGAACCTACATTGATGCACTCACCAGACCCTTTATGGATAAAACTGAGCGAGGAGGCTATTACTTTTATGATCTGAATGCAAAAGTTAACTATGATGTAAATACCCAAAACAGAATTTACTTAAGTGGTTATTTTGGAAGGGATAAATTTAATGTTGTAACAAGATATCAAAATAACGAAAAACAACAAGGTGGGCTATACTGGCAAAATGCAACTGGTACTTTTAGATGGAACCACCTTTATGGAAATAAATTATTCTCTAATACTTCCTTAATTTTCAGTGATTATAGCTTAAAAATCTACAACAGTATCGAACAAGACAAGGAATCCTATTCACTTGATTATCTTTCCGGTATTCGTGATTTGTCGTTCAAACATGATCTTGAATACAGCATATCCCCATACTATAGTATGAGAAGTGGAATAAGTATAATTCATCACCGGTTTGCACCAAGTGCTATTGTTGAAAAGGATCAGTCAAATCAGGTTTATGTCAATAAAAAGACTTTGTACGAATCAATAGAAAGTGGAGTTTATTTGGAAAATAATATCACTATAGGCCAGCGTTTTAAAGCCAATGCCGGAATCAGGTATAGTGATTTTGTTTCAGATGGTCATGCATATCAGGCGTTTGAACCAAGAATCGTGATAAATTATAAGATTTTCAATTCAACATCATTTAAAGCAGGATACGCAGAAATGAATCAATATATTCATCTTCTGAGTAACACCGGAATTGGATTACCAACAGACCTTTGGGTTCCATCTACTGAACGCGTTAAACCACAACATTCAAGGCAGGTATCCATTGGATTAGCAAGAGATTTCCCATCCTCTGATGTAACTTTAACCATTGAAGGATATTATAAAGAAAGCCAAAAGATATTAGGTTATAAACCCGGTGCAAGTTTTATGGCATTAGATGATCCAACAGAAGCACAAAACTTTACATGGGAAGATAATGTTACTGCCGGATCAGGGAAATCATCCGGTATTGAATTATTACTTCATAAAAAGACCGGTAGATTCAGCGGGTGGATTGGATATACATTGTCATGGACTAAACTAAAGTTTGAGGAACTGAATTTTGGAAAAGAGTTTTGGGCCAAATACGATAGAAGGCATGACATTTCATTAGTTGGTGTTTATAAAATCAAACCATCCATTACTTTTTCAGCTACATGGGTTTATGGAACAGGAAATGCTATTTCACTACCACTTGGTCAATATCAAGCACTGACACATGACCCTCTGCAGGAAGCTCTTGTTATGGCCGGTCAATCCCTGTCTTATAATAACTATTATAATGTAACTGATTATGGTGAAATGAATTCCTACAGAATGAAACCTTATCATCGTCTTGATTTTGCGTTTCAATTTATTAAAAAGAAGGAAAATCATGAAAGGACATGGGAGATAGGAGTTTACAACGCTTATAACAGGAAAAATCCTTTCTTCTACTTTATTGATGAGACTAGTAATGATCAAACAGTCACTTCTAAATTAAGACAAGTATCAATTTTCCCAGTCATTCCTTCTGTCACTTATTCAATTAAGTTTTAAAGAGATGAATATTTTACTATCTAAGCTTTCAATCCTGATTATACTAATTTTTACACTTACAAGTTGTGAGAAGATGGTCACCGATGTAGATGTTCCGGCTTCACCGGCTAAATTGGTGGTTATTGGATTCATTACTCCCAGTATGCCATATACATCAGTAGAAGTGTTGAAAAGCAAGCCACTTTACACCATTACAAATGGATCGGCAGATATTCCTAACATTGTAGAGGATGCTTTTGTTAGTATTTCTGATGGAACAGATTCCGCATATCTGTTATACGATTCTCGTTATCGCAGTTACAGAGTGAGCAGAGAAGAATTCCAAATTGTGCCAGGTAAAACGTACTATTTAAGAGTTACAGCTACCGGAGGTTATTTAGCAGAAGCATCTTGTACAGTTCCTGACATTAATCCCCCTGTTATTGAACTTGTGAGTCTTGATACAACATCATACATTACCCCACCAATTCTGCATGCAAATGTAAAATTCAAAGACCATAAGGGTGATGGAGATTACTATTGCATCAAAGTAGGTTTAGTTTCATGGGTTGAGGGACAGGTAGGCCCATCGTTAAATGAAGTTGGCTTCAGCAGAGGTGACTCGTATGTTTCAGACAAAAATAAGGAAGAGGACTATTTTTCCTATACAACTAACGATTTCACTAAAACTGTCAGTGGTCCATTTCGTCTGTATTTTACCATTTCAACAACTGATATAAATTACTTTTATTATCACAAAGAACTAATTAATTATGATGATAGTAATCCTTTTGCAGAGCCAATTCCCATATATTCAAATGTTAAAGGGGGACTAGGTGTATTTGCAGCTTATGTGCAAACAGGGATCGCTTTTGACTTATAACATTTAACACCACAGACTACTTGCGGTTAAGAGTCTTCTTTAAATGAGGGATGAGAGGTTCATTTTGACAATTATAAAAATATTGAACACTCGATAAAGAATATTCTTTGATTCAGGAATTAAATCACCGCTTATTTCCTTACATACGTGATATAAGAATAATCAAATCCCTGATTACAGGTATCAATAACATCCTCTCTTTCAATCTCATTCCATTCGCTAAAGTCAATTTCAGGAAAGAATGTATCAGCCTCAAAATCTCTGTGAACTATGGTAAGTATCAGCTTATTAGCGTAAGGCAGGAAGGCTTTATATATTTGGGCACCACCAATTATAAAAGTTTCATTTTCATTGTCCATCATTCTAAGAGCTTCTTCAACAGAATGAGCTATTTCACATCCTGGAAACTGTTCCTTTTCCTGATGTGTTAAAACAATATTCCTTCTTCCGGGCAATGGTTTAAAAGGCAAGGAATCATAAGTCGATCTTCCCATTACAACAGTATGTCCCATAGTAATCCCCTTAAACCTTTTCATGTCACCGGGTATATGCCATAACAGACGGTTTTCACAACCTATTGCATTATTCTGGGCAATTGCCACTATAAAGGATATATTTTTCATATAAATTTTCTAAACAGCAACTGGTGCCTTAATTGAAGGATGAGGATCATATCCGGTTAAAATAAAATCTTCAAATTTAAACTCATATATATCCTTAACATTCGGGTTAAGATTCATTTTAGGTAAAGGTCTAAAATCCCTGCTAAGCTGTAGATTAACTTGTTCCAAATGGTTAACATATATATGTGCATCTCCAAAAGTGTGGATGAATTCACCCATTTCAAGATTAGTTACCTGAGCAACCATTTGTATTAGCATGGCATATGATGCAATGTTGAAAGGTACACCAAGAAAAACATCAGCACTTCGTTGATATAACTGACAAGATAACTTACCATTTGCAACATAAAATTGAAAGAGAATATGGCATGGTGGAAGTGCCATATGTTCTATTTCTCCGGGATTCCATGCTGTTACCAGAAGACGCCGTGAATCAGGATTAGATTTAATTGAATTGATAACGTTAGTTATTTGATCAACTGTAGTTCCATCAGGAGATGTCCAAGATCTCCATTGATGGCCATAAACCGGACCGAGATTCCCATTTTCATCTGCCCATTCATCCCAGATTGACACCTTATTATCGTGCAAATAAGAAATATTCGTATCCCCTTTTAAGAACCATAATAGTTCATGAATGATAGACTTGATATGAACTTTTTTTGTTGTTAATAGTGGAAAACCTTCCTGAAGATTAAAACGCATTTGATACCCGAACACACTTATTGTTCCGGTACCTGTTCTGTCCTCTTTAAATGAACCATTTTGAATTATATGTCTCAGTAAATCATGATATTGTTTCATAAGCATAAATGATTTCAGCTACCTTTTTAGGGTACTCAATGAAAAGATATATTAACAATCAGGAATTTTTATTTCTTTTTTTAAAATGGCCCGAATCCCCCCATTCATTATAACCTATCGTATTTCCGGAGAAACGTATCCGAGCTTCAAGACATGTAGTACAGTCTGCAGCTTCTTCATCAGTACAAGGCTTATTTTCATATAATTTGTAATTATTTCTATATAATCCCGGAGTAATGTTAGGCATAATAATGTTGGCTCCGATCTTAAGGGCCTTTTCCCTGCCAATAGGATCAATTGCCTGTAATGCAGTGGCTGAAGCAATATTAATATCTTTCATTATGATTCTTAATATTGCTATCATCTTCAATGCTAACGTGAATCTTTGTTCCAGAGGAAGGAGCTGATCACGATATTGCCACATTGGCGTATCAGCATGTTCAATATAAGGCCCCATTCCACACATATCAATATCAAAATTGCGCATGAAAAGTAAATCATCAGCAAGATCTTCAATTGTCTGAAACGGTAAACCAATCATTACACCTGTACCTACCTGGTATCCGGCGGTTCTGAGATCATTTAAAGCCTTTAGTCTTTTCTCAAAACTGTGATTATCATCAAATGGATGAATTTTATAATACAGTTCGCGATTAGAAGATTCTATTCTTAAAAGATATCTGTGAGCTCCTGCAATATACCACCTTTTATACGTTTCAAGTGATTGTTCGCCTACTGATAAAGTGATTCCCAGTTGTCCGTTAGAAATCTCCTTAATTTTATACAATAATCTTTCAATCCTATCTGTAAAGGCATCTGCAATAAGTTCTCCTCCCTGTAATACTACTGAGCCATACTTATTCTCGAAAGCAAATTTAGCAGCGTCGAGTATTTCTTCATCTGTCAAATTATAGCGTTGAACTTTCTTGTTATCTCTTCTAATACCACAATAATAACAGTTCTTCTCACAGATATTAGAGAATTCAATCAATCCCCTAAAATACACGTAATTACCAACATATTTTTCTTTGATGTTTGAAGAATATTCAAACAACTCCTTCAGATTATCTCCTGTTGTATTAAGCAAACAGATAATATCATCACGATCAAGGACTTCTTTTTGAAGTATAGGTATAATAGTGCTCATTGCAATAGGATTCTAAATACAAAATTACGATTTAAAAGGATGGCAAACACACTATCCTACCCGGAGTTTTGTACCAACACGGAGTACTTTCTTTGGAGTGATACCGTTCATTTTACAAATACGGTCAACAGTAGTTTTATGTTTGAGCGCAATAGCATATAATGTATCACCTGAACGAACTTTAACAAATTTATTACTTGATTCATGGTTATTATCAACAACCATTGGTGTATCTTTTGAACCAAATCCCAATAAATTCTTGTCTAATGAAGAACAATCAGGTTTGAGGCAGAATGAATCAAAATCAATGATCATTGAAGGATTGAAATGTTCTCCAAGTATTCTTGTTTCAAAATGCAAATGGTCAGTTGTTGCTCTACCGGTCCTGCCGCCTAATCCAATAGGTTGCCCGGCAATAACCTTATCATTAACCTTAACAAGATAACCTGAAAGGTGACCATACACAGTTTCAAGACCATTATCATGGCGAATAACAATGATTTTACCATATCCACTTATTACTCTTGCTATTCTCACAGTGCCATCAAATGCACTAACAACAGTATCTCCTTTATTGAGTTTTATATCCATTCCTGCATGGAAATGACCACCTCTTCGTCCATAAGGAGAAATCACTTTACCCTTAAAAGGGAAGACGAAATTGCTAACACTCAGGTCATTTGAAAACAAAATTGTTGAATCAGATATCTTTGACCAATCTGTTCTACCAATTCTGATGTTTAAAGTATCCCACCTGTTATTGTACAATACATTTGTGGGTACAAACATCATATCTTTGGTAACCATCTCATTTGAAACATCAGCAGACGATTCTTCATAATCGAAGCCTTCAGGACCTTCAAAGCTATCATCAGGATTCAGAAAAGAGGTTGTGTCGATTGAGAAAGTTTGACTCTGTGCGTTGAAAGTGCCGGCCAGAAACCATAGTAATATGGAAATGGTAAGTATTTTCAGCGATAGTCTCATTTGTTTTGTATTAGTTAATGAATCAAACTTGACAAAAATAAAACTTTATGCTTATAATCAGCCCTTTTCTCACGAAATAAGCCCTCATAAAGGCCCATTTCGCTGTTAAAAAATGTTAATGGGTGTTTTTTAGTAGTTTATTTTTATCCTGATTTAAGTTTAATTGTCTTTACCAATATATTATTCAATCAGGTATCAGGGAAATATAAGTCCCAGATAATCAGTAACATCAACCAATGGAATCCTTGAATTGTACTTTAAATTAATTGCTTCGATAAAAGCATTGGCAACCAGTGCATTTCCGCGGGGAGTTAAATGGACTCCATCAATTGAATTAATTCCACCGGTTATATATGAAGCATTAAATTTAGCACCATCATACACAAAACCGGTTACCGCATTTTTAAAGAAACTGTTTGCATCAACTAAAGCGAGTCCTTTTGCATCAGCGATATTTTTAATAATCAGGTTATATTGCTTAATTGTTTCGCGTATATCACTCAACTCCTGATCACTTAAATAAAACTTCTCATCTATTGGTTTTGCAGAACCCCATTGAGCACAAACAATTGAATCCTGAGGTAGTGATAATAATACTAACTCTGTTGATTTAATTTGACGAACTCCTCCTATTGCTGAAGGATCAGCTACAATAAG
This sequence comes from Omnitrophica WOR_2 bacterium, assembly GCA_050259095.1. GTDB lineage: Bacteria > Bacteroidota > Bacteroidia > Bacteroidales > Lentimicrobiaceae > Lentimicrobium. The sequence continues at coordinate 10,385 of JBLMZZ010000112.1, forward strand.
CGGATTTGCTCCAAGAGAAAATGAAATACCTAAAGGTGCATAAGCAGCATTAAGCTGATCAACCTGTGTTTGATCAGTTAATTTTAAAGCATTGTATGGGAATGTAGTAAAGAAAGCAATTTTATCAATGTCAGGAATATTGGCTATAACTCCTTTAGCACCAAATTTGGTTAATTTATCAATCAGCATAGAATACGCCATTTCAAAGAATGGTGGAGAAGTCAATGAAACTGCTTCGCCTCCTGCTATCGCATATTGTAAAACATCATTGTTCCCAATCCAGAGACTAAAGAAAGTTGGATTTAAAGAAACTGCTTGTGAAATAATTGAAGCAGTATCACTTGAAGCGAATCTCTTAAAATAAGGATTTAACATGCCATAACCTGGAAATAACAAATGAAAAGATTTAGCACCTGGTACACCAAGATTGGTAGATTCAAATAGTTCCTGACTTGATAACATATTTCTTGGATCAGGATCTACACCATAAGGAATAGGTCCTAAAGTAGGTGAAGCTCCCGGAACAGGTTGTCCCATACAATCTTTAACTTCTTGTAATCCTAATATCAATCTGCCACCAAAACCAGCATCATCGTACATCAGAGGTTGAGTAAACTCTCCTCCTCCAACCAATTTTAACTGTTGAGCTATAATATTTGGATAAGAGACTTTTTGTCCTGAAAGAGAGAGGGCTCCGTCTTTATACCCGGCAGTTAAAGAATTACCCAATGCAACATATTTGCTAAAATCAGCATTACCTGCAGAGGGTTCGTAACTATCTAATTCGGGCTTACAACCAGCAAGAGCTATAACTACTAAGACGTATATATAAAATTTGTAGTGTTTCATAATTGCAAGATAAAATTGTTAGAAATTATAGGTTAAGCCAATTCCGGGTATGTATGTGTAAGTTTTAAAAGTCCCTGAAAAATTATCAGGTGTGTATTGTCTCTCACTCTTTTGTCCTGAAATAAAGAGGAATGATAAGTCAATTGAGAGCTTTTCATTTGGACTAATAGATAATCCGGCTGTAAGACCTAAACTGTTTAGACTTGGTGTTTCAGGTGAGAAGAATTCACTATTAACCGGTGATGGATCATAGTACCCTCCAACTCTTGCATCAAGACTATGGCAAACTTTATATTCTGCTCCAACTCTGATTATTAATTTATCACTGTATAATCTGGGATTTCTTGAATCAGCTAAAGAAGGAGTATTATCTTTAAAATCAAAGATCAAAGAATCATAACTACTCCAAAAGACATAATTAAGACTCATGGCGAGTAATAATTTCTCATTTAAATTGTATGAAAGTCCAAAGTCAAGATTTGCGGGTAAAGGTAACTTTGTAGACACTTTAGTATTAGGAAAACTACCTTGAAGAGAAAGTGGAACATCAAAAGTAACATCCGCATTCTTTACTTTCATATCAACCGACGATCTATAGTCAAGTCCAATATTGAGATTTTTAATTGGTTTAAGAATAATACCGGCATTAAATCCAAAACTTGATGTAGATCCCTTTAAATTGATACTACCCTCTCCCTGTGCATCATAGACAGGTAGAGCTTTATTCATTTCAAAATCTCCTGTAGCATATACCAGTCCTGCTCCAATACCTATCATATTATTTATCTTAAATGCAACTGAAGGTTGGAAGAAGATAGCCTTTAATGATAAATCCTGAATAAGATACCTTCCCGACCATTCTTTACCCCATGAAAGACTATTACCGTAAGGTGTATTAATAGCCAAACCTGCACTAATCCGTTCATTAATTTTTGTTGCACCATAGAAATAAAAAGGAGTACCCCAAGGATTATCAGTAGTCTCCTGAGTCATTGAAGGACCGGCTTTTTTATAAGTAGTGTATGAACGAATTCCACTAACTCCTGCAGCAAAGCTGTAATTTGAAGTCATGAAAGGTAATCCACCCGGATTATAAAAAAGAGTACTAGCATCACGCGCAAGTGAAGTACCAACAAGACCCATACCTATTTGCTTGATACCATGCAAGCCAACCTGATATCCTCCTGCGATAATCTGCATTGAGAATAATAAAAGCAATGACATAATGGTTGTAAATTTCCTCATATTGATAGTGTTGTTTGTATTATTTTTTAATCATGGTTAACTCATACCGGTCAATCTCCAATCCACCTGTTCTAATCCTGATTCAATCAGCAACTTATTTGCTTTTGAAAACGCACGACAGCCCATAAAACCTCTGTAAGCGCTCAATGGAGAAGGATGCGGAGCTTCAATTATGTAGTGTTTGGTAGTATCTATCAGAGGTCGTTTATTCTGTGCATACTTTCCCCATAGTAAAAATACAATTTTTTCTCTTTTATCAGAGAGTTTCTTTATTACTGCATCTGTAAAAGTTTCCCATCCCCTGCCTTGATGCGACCCTGCCTGATTTGCTCTTACAGTGAGAGTAGCATTTAATAGTAGCACTCCTTCTTTAGCCCAGCTAGTTAAATTCCCTGATGAAGGAATAGGAATACCCAAATCATTTTTTAATTCAGTTAATATATTTTGAAGTGAAGGTGGAAACACTACTCCATCAGGAACCGAAAAGCAAAGCCCATGCGCTTGTCCTGCTCCATGATAGGGGTCTTGCCCTAGCAGAACTACTTTAACTTCATTGAAAGGTGTTTTATTAAAGGCATCAAAGATCAAAGGTCCGGGAGGATAAATTTGATATTTTGCTTTTTCAATAATTAAAAACTCCTTTAAATCACTGAAATATGGCTTCGAGAATTCATCCTGCATTATTTCTTTCCAACTTTCTTCAATTTGTGGATGAATTTTCTCCATAAACAGTTACTTTTTTAAGATTTTCGGATTAACAATAAATAACTGAATTAATAGTTATTTGTTAAAGCACTAAAGGGCAACCTAAAACTAAACTTTTGTATACTGTAAAAATATGAAAAAAACATTTCAAGTACTCATCCTAATCAGCGTAATATCTCTTCTGGCTGTATCATGTAAACCATCACAGAAATGTGCTGCTTATGGAGAGGTTCATAGATATAAAGTTGAACATAACAACTAATCTTCAAAAAAAATAATTGATTGCCTGTGATCAATTCATGGGCTTTTTTGTTTTCCGGACGTTTGATTTATATACATTTGTGCTTAATAGTTGTTATAGCATTATGAAAATCCATTTTACAACGATCACTATAACGGTTTTTGTACTATTAAGCCTGTCGGGTTTCGCTCAAAATGAACCTGGTTTTGATTCTATTGCCGATAATGTTCTATTCAGAAGAGAAATGTATGGAGCTGCTTTGATTCACACAAATGGTTGGGGATTAGAGTATAGAATAGGAAAAAACCGCAGCGCATTTAATAAAATAATGCTTGAATTTGATTTACTTGAATACAAGCATTCAAAAGAAATTAAAAGTATCAATCCATTTTATACCAATACCAAGAGTTATATTTATGGCAAGCTTAACTCGATTTACCTGTTAAGAGCCGGAATTGGCGATTTGAAACAATTAAACAGGAAACCATATAGTGGTGGTGTGGAACTCCGGTTATTTTATGGCGGCGGTTTATCTGTTGCAATGGCAAAACCAGTTTATTTGAATATTATGGAGTGGGATACCACCGAAACCAGACTAGTTCTTAAGGTTGAAAAATATAATCCTGACGAACACTTTCCCGATAATATTTTTGGGAGGGCATCATTTCTTAAGGGATTTAATGAGATCAAACCTTATCCCGGAGTCTATGCAAAGTTAGGTCTCAACATTGAATTTGGTACTATTAATCAAAGTACTAAAATTGTTGAAGCAGGTGCTGTTATCGATTATTTCGCAAAAGGAGTACCTATTATGGCTAATCAAACTCCCGATCAATTCTTCCTTACTCTATTTTTAAGTTTTGGATTCGGTAAACGATATTGACCTCATTCTTTTCTCCATTGTCTTCTCTCCTTCTCCACGTTTTAACGCTTAAGTCCTCTATGGATAAATTTCTTTTTGTTTAAGAATATCAACTTGATTGCAACATTAAAGTAATCTGAAAGCATCCGGTTTTGCATTATTACAAATAATATCAGGAGTAATTCATTATTTATTTACAAAATAATTTATGTTCACTCAATTCAATATAATCCCAACTAAAGAGATTCTTTTAAATTTTTCCGGTGGTAGATAGTTCTTTATAAAAGAATATCAAGAGAGGTTTGTGAGTCTTAATATCAGGAATTGTAAAGACTTCTTTATTCTTTGAACAAGTAACCTGTTTTTGTGCACAACATAAAAAAATATGAGGCTGTTTCAAAAGAAACAGCCTCATAAAATATAAGTTAAACTATTCAGATTTATTTCTGAATTATCAGTTTAGAAGTGATACGTTGACCATCAACAATGATGCTCATCATATAGATACCATTTGATAAGCTTCCAACAGGAAAGTCTTTATAAACACCATTAGAGAAATTAACACTTGAACTTGTGCGCTTATTCCCCAATAAATCATAAACTTCAATATTTGCCAAACCATTAATCGTATTCTTAACACGAATATCTACTTTATTTGAAGCAGGCGAAGGATATAATTTCATTGTATTAATTACTGTAGCATTCTCTTCCATTCCAAGTGTCACACTTCTAAAACTCCATGTATCACTAAATGAACTTGTATCTCTGCTGCTAATTGCTCTAACTCTCCAGTAATAAACATTGGCACTGTCAAGAACATTAACCGGAACTTTAAATGTATTTTCTCCACCATCATCAACTGTATATGAAAAAGCATTGGAGAAATCAGAATTATGAGATATTTCAAGCTGGAATGTTACAAGACCTGTTAGAGTTTCCCAGGTTAGTGTAGGCTGTAACTCAACATTTGTAGCATTATTTGAAGGTGATGTAAGTACAACCTTGTCTATAGTGGTAAAATTTCTCATTTCTGAGAGCAATGTATCTTCTGCATGTATTGCAGCCAGTTGCCAGTAATAAGTGGTACCAAATAACAGAGTATCAGGAATAATCTTTGTAAGTTTTGCAGCTACATTATAAGTCTCATATTGATTCATATCTGCATCCTTTGACAGATAAATCTGATACTTAAGTAAGCCATCAATCTTAGTCCATTCAAATTCAACATCCGGAGATAGTCCCGTTGTTCCACTTACAGGATTTTTAAGTCCTAATGTATTTGTAACGGTAAAATATCGTGAAGCAGTCCATTCTGAAGTATCAGCTGAATGGCTGGCCCTCATCCGCAGGTAGTACTTTTGACCAAAATGTAAAGATGATGCGTTTGTTGAAAAAGGATAAACATTATTAACAGTTACCATGGTCATCATTGGACTGTCAAAAGTTGAATCAGTATCAAGCTGATAAGTTACTTTTGTTGCTCCTGGTAACTCTGTCCAAATAATAGCAACATTTGGAGCAACATTTGCTGCATCATTACTAGGTTTGCGAATATTTACAGTATTAATAACTGTAAAGTTTCTTACTACAGACCATTCAGATGTTGCAGAATTGTCAACTGCTCTTATTCTCCAAAAGTATGTTTGTCCAAAGTGCAGTAACGACATCTGATAACTAGTCTCATCAGTTGTATAAACAACAGGATTGCTAAAATCAGCAGTTGTATCAAGGTTGATTTCATAATAAAGTCCAAGCTGTCCTGTAACAGCATCCCAGTCAAGCAATACATTAGGAAATATCCCAGTTGCATTATTTTCAGGAGCAGTCAATTCCGGAGTATAGATATCTGGTGCTGCTTTTAAGGTAATAACTGCCAGAATAGTCAGTAATGTCAAGTATATTTTTTTCATATTTTGTATTTTTTCCTTTGGTTGGTAGGTAGGGAGCCCTAAGGCTCCCTTTTTATTATTTTACTACAACGAATTTTGCCCTTTGCATTTCTTTACCAACAGTAATCTGAAGTAAATATGTTCCAGGAGTCAGATAATTTACATCAAGTGAAACTTGATTATTTCCTTTATTTAAAGAACCCAGACTTGTTACGTTTTGGATGTTGCCTTTCAGATCATAGATATTTATCACTGCACTCCCTGCTTTACTAACTTCAATATTGAAATTTAATTGATTGTTAACAGGGTTAGGATAAATATTCAGTAACTCAGTAGTTTTAGCTCCAATAATTTCAGGACGTTCAAAACCAACATACAGTTTATTTTCAAAGATACCATTACCGTGTGAAGCAATATAAATAGCACCGGTATTTGTAATTCCGGGATATCCGGGAATGATTGGACGTGTCATGGTTTGTTGACGGATTGACATAATTGGTAAAGCGCCCATACCATCATTTTCTGCAGTCCAGGTTGTATTGGCACCAAGAGATTTGGTAGTGTAAATTCCAAAATCTGTTCCTATCAATAAATTTGAAGTACTGGCTTCAAATAAACTGGCATTAACCGGCATTTTTGGTAAATTTCCCTGTACAGAGTTGAAAACCGGAGTTTGATCAAGTGAATTTGTTGTAAAATAAACAAAATCGTTACTACCATAATTTCCTAAGGTAACAATCACTCTAGATGAATTTTGCTGATCAACTGAAATTGAAGTAACAAAACGACCTGCAAAATCGCTGATTAATGAAGTAGAAATAATTGAAGCAGGGCTTGCAACATCGGCTCTAATTGAATCGTTAGCAAGTGCGATATTAGCAATACGATAAACTTTTCCAGTTTGTGTACCTACAAATAAATAATTAGCATCAGCTGAATAAGCAAGTGCTGAAGGCACACCATCAATGTTTGCAAGCTTAAACCACTGTGGAGCATTTCCGAAATCAAGAACTTCCTTTGTCATCCAAACCGAATTTGTTACACCAAGAAAGAATCTTGAAGAAATAATATCTTGTATTTTAACTGAATCACCTTTTGTAAGGTTTTCACTTAAAGTATATTTAAAAGGGAAAGAACCTGTTTTACTCTTGATATCAAGTACAGTACCTGAAGCTAAGTTTTCCTTAGCAATATAAGTTATACTGTCAAGTGATACAGTGTTGTTGAAACTTTCCCACATTCTAAATGGAGTTTGAAAAACACCTGGGTTGCTGCCATTAATTGCAGTATTACCAAATTCGTTTGCAATAGAGACACCTAAATCAGCTGAACGTTCCATTAATCCGCCTGTAGAAGAATAAAACATTGCGGTGGGATTAATCATTGACATTTCAACTGAACCACCAACATTGCCACCATAAATTTGCTTACCTGCTTCAGGAGTATTTCCTTTACCATCAATATAAATAACACCATTTCCTTGTGTTCCACCCAGTACATGACCTTTATCATCATAAGCAACTGTGTAGAACATTGATGTTCTGTAATCACGATTTAAAGCTGTAAAAGAATACAGATCGTCAATTGAATAATAAATTCCATCATCAGTTGAAACATATGCAGAGAATGGCTTTGTAGGATCAAAAATGATGTTGTGGAAACGTGTTACATTTCCGGCAGATTTTTGTTGCCATTGGTAGTAACCGGTTTCGAGTATTTTAATACCTTCCCAAACGTTGATACCACCAACATATACTTTATCAGGATTCGTTTTGTCAACTGCTATTGAAGCAACATAATCACCATAGTGAGTTGTATTTGAAGCATTACCAAATACATTAAATATTACACTAGCACCGGGACCAACTAGTCTCCATTTTTCACCCTTATCTTTAGATACATATATACCTACCAATTGTCCTTTTAAATAACTGGTATTTGTACCATCAGCAATAAGAACAGCATAAATAGTTGAAACATCTGATGGTGCAAAAGCAAGTACAATTCTTGAAAGACCTTCTTGAGGTAGTTCATTTTCACCTGCCTGACCCGAAATCAACACAAAGTTATTTTTAGCTCCATCAATTGATAAATAAACTTTATTACCAACTGAAGCAATTACTGATCCATCGCTTGCAATGGTAACTTCACTGCTTACTTCATTAAGATCAGTACTACCGGCCTGAGCGAGTGCCCATGTTTGACCTCCGTCAGTTGATACTTTAAGACCGCCATTTGTTGCAGCATATACCTTATTATTATCACCTGCAGCCAGCTTATTAATGAAAGCCCATTCAGCATCGGGATTATTAAATGAACCTGGATCGGTTGCAGTTAATCTGGTAAATGAAGTACCATCTGTTGATTTATAAATACCCTGACCGATGAATCCACTAAAAAGATTAAATCTCTCACTTGAAAAATTTTCACCTGTTCCAACATAGATATCGCCATTGGGAGCCTGTGAGATGCAGCTTACATTTAATACAACACCGTCAGTGTTGATCTGTGACCAGGTTAAGCCATTAGTTGTAGATTTCCATAGGCCACCCGAAACACCGCCTGCATATAAGGTCTTATACTGCGGATCTTTATTTGATAAAAGTAAGGCTCTTGTCCTGCCTGAGTAGTTATCTGGTCCTAAAGAAGTCCAGTTTAACCCTAAAGCAGTCTGTGCATATGTAACAGAGCTTGTCAGGAACAGACTCCCTGCTGTGAACATAAATGTCAGTAAGCCAATGAGTAATTTTCTTCTTTTCATATAAATTTAGGTTATTAAATTTTAATGTTTAGCATTGAATAGTGGGGCACAAGTTACGCCAATTTACAACACGTGCAAGTGATTCAGACATTTTTTTGTCTACCCGCTGAACGCCTGTATTTCTAATTTAAATTGTAAATATAAAGCTCTCCTTCGAATGGGCAAAGTTATAAAAATGAAACAGAATTACACTACATTTTCAATTGTATTTTTTTTTAGAAATTAAGTTAATCTTTAGGTACTCTTTTATAGATTTGCCAACATCAAATTATATCCTCAATGAAAGTCAAAAACCTCGTTTTATTCGTGTTTTTCATGAATTTATCCTTCTTTTCGTTTTCCCAGGAAGCGAAAGAAAACGATCAATATGTTTTTACAAAAAAGATTGAATTAAAATATACACCTGTAAAAGATCAGTTTCATAGTGGAACTTGCTGGAGTTTTGCTGCCACTTCTTTCTTTGAATCTGAACTTTTAAGGTTAGGGAAAGGTGAATTTGACTTATCAGAGATGTTCTTTGTACATCATGCATATTTGCAGAAAGCAGAAAAGTATGTCCGTTTCCATGGAACTTCCAATTTTGGTCCCGGTGGTCAGGCTCATGATGTTCTCAATATCATGAAACAATTTGGCACTGTAAAACAAGAGGAATATCCCGGAATGTATGCAGGAGAAGAGAAACATGATCACGGGGAAATGGATGCAGTGCTCGAAGCATTTCTAAAAGCTGTTATTTCTAATAAGAGTGGAAAGCTTACTCCTGTCTGGTCAAATGCGTATGCTTCAATTCTCGATGCTTACATGGGTGTATTGCCTGATAATACTCTGTTAATTGCTGATAAAAATAAAAAACCAGAATATTCCGGTACTTTAGGACTTAATCCGGATGATTACGTTGAACTTACTTCCTATACACATCATCCCTTCTATTCTTCATTTCAACTTGAAATTCCTGATAATTGGTCAGGAGGATTATACTATAATCTGCCCATTGATGAACTCATGAAGGTCATTAACAATTCCCTTGAAAATGGATACACTGTTTGCTGGGATGGAGATGTAAGCGACAGGGGCTTTTCACATTTAAACGCAATTGCAATAGTGCCCGAAATAATGCCTGTGTCTTCCGATAAGAGTGAGATGGCAAAATGGGAAAAGATGTCCGACAAAGAAAAGAATGAATTAGCATATAATTTTAAGGAATTACGTAAAGAGAAAAACGTTACTCAGGATATGCGGCAGAGTGCATTCAATAATTTTCAAACAACCGATGATCATTTGATGCATATAGTTGGAAAGGTTGTAGATCAAACCGGTAAAGAATACTTTATTACAAAGAATTCATGGTCAGATAAAAGTAATACCAACGGTGGTTGCTTAAACATGTCTGAAGCATTTTTACGATTGAATACAACAGCTATTATGGTTCATAAAGATGCCATACCGGCATCAATTCGTAAACATCTGGGAATTTAACTTTCCTTTCAAATCAAACTCATTAAATTGGCTTTAATCTGCGGGGGATTGAAGCCAATTTTCTTTGTACTCTCTTATTACAAAGTGGTTCATATATACTCGTTTAACAATTTTTAACAGGGTAGTTTCTCTTATGTCACAGTTGTAGTGGTATTTTTGCAAAAAAAACTTCTATGATTGAGACTGATATCAAAGAATTAAACGAGCGCATTCAAAAAGAAAGTGCTTTTATTGACCTGATCGACATGGAAATGCATAGGGTGATTGTTGGCCAGCGACATATGGTTGAGCGATTACTGATAGGACTCCTTTCAAATGGTCATATATTACTTGAAGGTGTTCCGGGATTGGCAAAAACATTAGCTATTAAATCACTTGCCCATATAATAGATGCTAAATTTAGCAGGATCCAATTCACACCTGACTTATTACCTGCCGACCTTACCGGTACAATGATTTATAGTCAGAAAAATGAAGAATTCATTGTAAAGAAAGGCCCAATATTCGCTAATTTTATCTTAGCTGATGAAATTAACAGATCACCTGCAAAAGTGCAGAGTGCATTACTTGAAGGTATGCAGGAGCGTCAGGTTACAATTGGTGAACACACCTATCCATTATCTGAACCATTTCTTGTACTTGCAACCCAGAATCCTATTGAACAGGAAGGTACCTATCCCCTGCCTGAAGCTCAGGTAGACAGGTTTATGTTAAAAGTGCTTATCGGATATCCTTCGCGTGAAGAAGAAAAGCTCATTATGCGACAGAACATGAGTGAAGAGTTCCCAACTACCAAGACAATTATTACACCGGCTCAAATTCTAAAGGCCCGGAATCTCACGAGAGAAGTTTATCTTGATGAAAAAATAGAAAACTATATTACTGATATTGTCTTCACAACACGATATCCTGCCGATAATAAACTGAAAAAGTTTGAAGGATTAATCTCTTATGGTGCTTCTCCAAGAGCAAGTATAAATTTAGCTCTGGCTGCAAAAGCATATGCGTTTATTAAACGCAGAGGGTATGTAATTCCTGAGGATGTTAGAGCAGTTGCTCACGATGTTTTACGTCATCGTATTGGTCTTACTTACGAAGCTGAAGCTGAAAATATTACTTCTAATGAGATCATAAACGAAATTTTAAATACTGTTGAAGTTCCTTAATCTATACTCGCATTAACTTGTAAATGGAAACCAGCGAAATTCTTAAGAAAGTACGAAAAATTGAGATTAAATCCCGGGGGTTATCTAACCAGATATTCTCGGGCCAGTATCATAGTGCTTTTAAGGGTCGTGGAATGGCTTTTAGTGAAGTTAGAGAATATCAGTACGGAGATGATATAAGAAATATTGACTGGAATGTTACTGCCCGATTCAATCACCCTTATGTTAAAATCTTCGATGAAGAACGGGAGCTAACAGTAATGTTATTAGTAGATGTTAGTGGCTCAAATGAGTATGGGACTGTTAAAGAGTTGAAAGAAGATCTCATGACCGAAATTTCAGCTTTACTTGCTTTCTCTGCAATTCATAATAATGATAAGGTAGGAATTATCTTTTTCAGCGATCAAATAGAAAAATTCATTCCTCCGCAAAAAGGGTTAACACATATACTTCGTATTATCAGAGAATTAATAGACTTTAAGCCTAAAAGCCAAAAAACCAATATCTCAGAAGCACTACGATTTCTTACGAATGCAATGAAGAAAAGATGCACTGCATTTTTATTATCCGACTTCCTTGATACAGGATTCGAAGATGCAATGAAAATAGCAGGTAGCAAACATGATCTGGTTGCTATTCAGGTATATGATAATAGCGAAATTAAACTGCCCGATATTGGCCTTGCGCGTATTTACAGTAAAGAACTCGCTAAAAGTATTTGGTTAGATACATCTAATAAGTCAATTCAGAATGAGTTCAATAGGAAAGCAAGAGCACGAATGGCATTCCTTGAAAGTACTTTTAAAAAAAGCGGGGTCGATTACACGAGAATGTTTACCGGTCAGGATTATGTGAAGCCCTTATTAAGTCTGTTCAAATCAAGAGAAGGAAGAAGGTAAATTCAAGACATCATGCGATACTCAAAGAATCTTAACCATTATTACACTGCTGTTCTTCTTATTTTGATGTTTGCATTAGTCTCTACCGGGGTTTCTGCCCAAACAATCAATGCCGACTCAACAAAGTTTGCTATTGGCAGTAAAGTGAATCTAACCGTTCAGGTACCTTTTAATGCAGGCGATAAAATTATATGGCCTGTTCTCAGGGATACTATAACTAAGTCCATTGAAGTACTTTCAAAATCAAAAGTCGATACAATTACCTTAAATGGAGGCAATAGCAAAGCCCTTCAACAGGTTATAAGCATTACATCATTTGACACCGGATATATTGTAGTGCCGCCTTTGCAATTCACAATTACTAAAAATGGTGCCCAACCAATTGGTTCAAGTACTAAACCTCTCATGCTACAGGTATATAAGGTTAAAGTTGATCCTGCTGCTGATATAAAAGAAATTAAACCAATTCTTGATGCTCCTTTAACATTCAGAGAGTTGATTCCATGGATTTTAGGTGCTATTGTTCTTGCATTATTAATTTATGCGCTTCTTAAATATCTAAAATATCGAAAGAGGCCAAAATTAGAGAAACCTCAGGTTAAAATAAAGGTACCCGTCTGGGAAATAGCACTTCAAAAACTTGAAGCTCTAAAATTGGAACAATTATGGCAAAAGGGTGATATTAAGGAGTACTATACACGCATTACCGATATTTTAAGAGAGTATTTTGAAATGCGATATAATGTTAATGCAGCCGAAATGACTTCATCGGAAATTATTGAAGCAGTTAGCCCTCATATCATAGAAAAGGAAGCTTTGCCGCCTCTGAAAAATTTATTATTCCTATCCGACATGGCCAAATTTGCAAAAGGACAGCCGGGAACATACGAAAATGAGCAGAGTTTTGTCTATGCAGTTGAAATTGTGAATTATACAAAGCCTGCTGTAAGAGAAAATGGTAGTGAAGAAAAGAAAGTAATCTGAAGATCATTATGTTTGAACATATAAAATTTGCCAACCCCGAAGCTTTTTATCTGCTGCTGTTAATTCCGGCAGCAATGGCCTGGTATTGGTTTAGAGGTTCAAAGAGTTATCCAACTTTTCAGATTTCCGATTTTTCTATCTTTCCTAAAAATAAAAGACGCTGGAAAGAATATTTACTTTACGGCACATGGATACTGCGTTTATTGGTTTGGGGATTACTTATTATTGCCCTTGCACGTCCTCAATCAACTTCTTCCCGTCAGAATATCAGTGTTGAAGGGATAGATATAATAATGGCCATGGATATTTCGGGAAGTATGCTGGCAGAAGATTTCAGACCAAACCGACTGGATGCAGCTAAAGCTGTTGCTAAAGACTTTATAAAAGGAAGAAATAATGATCGTATAGGTTTAGTGGTTTTTAGTGGTGAGAGTTTTACACAGTGCCCTTTAACTACTGATCATGGCGTATTGCTTAACTTATTGGATGAAATTCAAAGTGGAATGATTGAGGATGGTACTGCTATTGGTGATGGGCTTGGCACTGCGGTTAACAGACTTAAAGAAAGTCAATCAAAAAGTAAGGTGATCATTTTACTTACCGATGGTGAAAATAACCGCGGGTTTATTGATCCTCTTTCAGCTGCTGAAATTGCTAAAGTATTTGGCCTCAGGGTTTATACAATTGGGGTGGGCACAATTGGAATGGCCCCCTACCCTATTGAAACTCCTTTCGGGAAACAGTATCAGCAAATGGAAGTACGTATTGATGAACCACTCCTGAATAAAATTGCCGACATGACGGGTGGAAAATATTTCCGTGCAACCAATAAAAATAAGCTGGAAGATATCTACAAGGAAATTGACCGGCTTGAGAAATCAAAAGTTGATGTTACCGAGTTCAGGAAGAAGACAGAAGAATTCTTACCATTTGCATTTGGAGCTCTTGTTATTTTACTGATTGATGTATTAATCAATCTTACATTATTACGTCGCTTTCCATAATCTTAAAGAGGAAGAACACATGTTTAGGTTTGAACATCCGGCATTTTTGAATTTATTTTGGTTACTGCCAATTTTATTGGTTATATATATAATATATATCCGATGGAAAAGAAGAGCTGCACGACGCCTTGGTGATGATTTTATCACCGGTAAATTAATGCCTTACAGATCAGGATGGAGAAATCACTTCAAGTTCTTTCTGAACATATTAACTCTTTCATCAATTTTTGTTGCATTAGCGAACCCGCAAATAGGTTCTCAGCTTGAGAAAGTTAAACGTAAAGGCATTGATATCGTTATTGCTCTTGACGTTTCAAACAGCATGCTTGCCCAGGATATAAAGCCCAGCAGGCTCGAAAGGGCAAAACAATCAATCAACAGGCTTATTGATGATCTTGAGAACGACAGATTAGGCCTCGTGGTCTTTGCCGGCAAAGCTTATACTCAATTACCCATTACTACTGATTATGCAGCTGCCAAACTGATGCTTTCAACTGTTTCTACTGATCTGGTACCTGTTCAGGGAACTGCAATAGGTAAAGCTATTGAAATGGCCTCCTCTGCATTCAATGTCGAAAAATCGGGTAAAGCAATCATTATTATTACCGATGGCGAAACTCATGATGAGGATGTAATGGAGAAGGTTAATGAAGCTGTTGATAAAGGTATACGCATATACACTATTGGATTGGGTCTATCTGAAGGAGCTCCTATTCCTGTATATAATAATGGAGTAATTACAGGATTCAAGAAAGATCAGTCAGGCTCAACCATTATCACAAGGCTTGATGAAACGATGCTTCAGCAAATTGCTGATGCGGGTAAGGGAATCTATGTTAGGGCCAACAATTCTCAGGTAGGACTGAATCGTATATTTGATGAAATAAAACGCCTTGAACAGAATACTTATGATGTGAAAAGTTATTCTGATTACGAAGACCGGTTTCAGTATTTTATTGGAATCGCTTTGGTGCTTATCTTCATCAATTATATAATTAATGAACGAAAAAGTCGTTTAGCAGATATGCTGGCTTTTTTAAACCCAAATACAATAAAGAAAAGATGAAGATAATAGTCAGTATATTCATTTGTTTACTTTTTGGCTTACAATCATTTGCTCAGTCAGAGAATAAGGTTGTGAGAAAAGGTAACAATCTTTACAAGGATGGCAAGTTCAAGGATGCTGAGATTATATACAGAAAAGCCATTGAAAAGGAACCAAAATCAGTAAAAGGATCTTTCAATCTTGGGAATTCTCTTTATAAACAAAATAGTTATCAGGAGGCTGCCAATAGTTATCTTAATACCATTAATAAGATTAACCAAACAGATAAGCTTCAGCAATCAGCAACTTATTACAACCTTGGCAATGCAATGCTTAAAGCAGAAAAGTATCAGGATGCAATTGATGCTTATAAGCAATCTCTCCGACTAAATCCTACTGATAATGATACAAGGTATAATCTTAGTTATGCCTTAAATAAAATGCAACAACAGCAAAAACAACAGCAAAGCGGTAATAATAAGGATAATAAAGACAACAAGGATAAGCAGCAGCAACAGTCAAAATCTGATAATAGTGATCAACAACAATCTGATGACAAAAACCAGCAGCAAAAAGCCCAGTTATCGAAGAAAGATGCTGAGAGAATGCTGCAGGCTCTGAATAACGATGAACAGAAGACTCTTGACAAAGTAAATAAACAAAAAGTTAAACAAGTACCTGTCCAGGTTGAAAAGGATTGGTAAAAGACGTTACTTTGCTAATACGAAACCGGTATATGAATAGCAATTCTGAAAAATATAAAGCTTTCATCCTTATAATCCTGTTATTCACAGTAGTAAGTTATGGATTCAGTCAGCAAGTAGAATTTAAGGCTATAGCACCCGATCAGGTTGCTGTGGGTGAACAATTCCGTTTGGTATTTAGTGTCAATGCCCAGGCAAACGGATTCAAAGCACCCGCTATACGGGATTTCTCCATACTCACCGGTCCCAATCAGAGTAGTAGCAGTAGTATGCAAATTATCAATAATCAGGTAACCCGTTCAGTTGATTATTCTTTTACATACTTGCTTCAGGCCAATAAAGAAGGTACATTCACCATTGGTAGCGGTTCAATAATTGTTGATGGCAAAACATACCAATCTAATCCTGTAAGTATTAAAGTGGTAAAAGGAAGTCCTCAACAACAACAGCGAACAGAAAGTAATTCACAACCCGGCGCTGATATAAGTTCAAAAAATCTTTTTGTTAAAGCATCAGTAAACAACAATAGTCCTTACCAGGGTGAGCAGGTTATTGTTACTTACAAAATATATACCCGTGTTCCCGTATCAGAATACAGCGTGAGCAAAACTCCCTCCTTAACCGGGTTTTGGACTGAAAACTTAATTAAAGAAAATACACCCCTGCGTCAATATAAGGAAACAGTAAACGGTAGTGAGTATGTAGTTGCTGAATTTAAAAAGGATGCCTTGTTTGCTCAAAAATCAGGTAAATTATCAATAGAGCCTCTTCAATTAGATGTAATAGCACAGGTTGAACGCCAAAGACGTCGCTCAAACGACCCGTTTGATGATTTCTTTAACGACAGTTTTTTTGGTAACAATTATCAAAACATCAAAAAAACGCTGTACTCAAATGCTATAACACTCAACGTTAAACCTCTTCCCGAAACAAATAATCTAAGTAGTTTTAATGGTGCCGTAGGCAATTTCAGGATAAGTGCCTCTCTGGATAAAAATGTTGTTAATGCCAATGACGCTATTACGCTTAAATATACGGTGAGTGGAAGTGGAAATATCAAGCTTATTGAAAAACCATCTATAAATTTCCCCACAGATTTTGAAGTATATGAACCAAGAATTGTTGATGATATAAATACGCTGTCTTCAGGGATTTCAGGCAAGAGAACGTTCGAGTTTCTGATTGTACCGCGTAATCATGGAAAATATACTATAAAGCCCATTCAATTCACATATTTTGATCTTGCAAGTAACCGGTATAAGGTTTTAACATCTCAGGCTTTTAATATTACTGTAAATAAAAGCATCGGTAATGAAAATTACGTAAAAGCAGGTGTTGATAAAGAAGATCTTCAATACATCGGTACTGATATACGATACATAAATACCGGCATTTTAAAACTGCATCCCGTTAACCGATTCTTTTTTGGAACGCCACTGTTTTGGATACTTTTACTTCTTCCGCTTGTACTTTTCGTGATTTTTGTAGTTTTCTGGCAAAAAGAGCTGAAAAGAAGAAGTGATGTAGCGTTAATGAGAAATAAAAAAGCAACCGGAATAGCACGTAAGAGATTGAAATCAGCTGAGCAGTTTTTGAAAAACGGCAATCAACCGGCATTTTTTAATGAGATTTCCAATGCTTTATGGGGTTATATCAGTGATAAGTTTAACATTTCAAGATCGGCTCTTTCAATGGATTCTGTTACTGATGCTCTTCAACAAAAAAATGTAAAAGAAGAACTCATCAAAAAATTTGTTGACACTCTCAATAACTGTGAATATGTTAGGTTCGCACCCGGAGATAAGTCAGAAATTATGAGCAATCTTTTTAGCGAGGCTTTAGAAGTAATAACACAAACAGAGCAAGAACTAAAATAAGGAAGTTGACTATGAGGAAAATAAGCATCATATTGTTCCTGTTTTTTTTGGTAATCACAAACCTTGTTGCTGATCCGCAAGCTGATATTAGCAAAGCCAATAAAGCCTACCAGGCAGGATTTTACGAAAATGCTGCTGCATTATACGAAAAAGTGGTTAACGAAGGCTATACTTCTGCTGCCCTGTATTATAATCTTGGAAATGCGTATTATAAAGCGAATAAGGTGCCTTTGGCTATTCTTTTTTATGAACGTGCACTAAAATACGATCCTACCAACGAGGACCTGATATATAATCTAAAAGTAGCCAATAATCAAATCATTGATAAAATAGATCAGTTGCCCCAATTATTCTATGTTCGCTGGTGGGAATCACTTAAGCAGACATTTTCACCTGATGGTTGGGCAATTTTAGTGATTATCCTTTTTGCATCCTTCTTTATTACAATTTCTCTCTTCTTATTATCTACCTCAATTAAAGTAAGAAAAATACTCTTACCGGTCAGCCTTTCATTACTCTTTTTTACCGGACTTGTTTTTATTATCACCAGTGAAGTATACAGCAAATCAACGAACCAGACAAATGCAATAGTCTTTGCTCCTTCATTACCCGTTAAGAGTTCGCCCGAGGATTCAGGTATTGACTTGTTTGTTATTCACGAAGGACTTAAGGTTCAAATTATCGATGAACTATCGGGATGGAAAGAAATAAAAATTGCAAACGGTAGCAAAGGATGGGTTAAATCAGAAACAATCGTTCCGGTGTAATCAACAGATATTGACTTTCAGTAAAAATTCACTAAATTTACTGTTCAATATCATGGAACATGAAACTGCTACTACCCTGCATTTTGTTTTTCTTACTTCAAACAGTTAATGCCCAGGATCATATTGATGCACAGCCTGTTGGCGGTAAACAACAACTTCAGTGGTTTATTGATCAGGAATTAATTTATCCACAGCAAATGATGGATAATAATGTTGAAGGGTTGGTTTCTTTTCGTTTTGATATTGATGAAAAAGGTCACACTTCTAGAATAAGAGAAGTTAACAGCCCCGATTCCTCAGCTCTTCTCGAAACACTAAGGATCTTTAATCTTATTGAATGGGTACCTGCTACTTTCAGAGGATATCCTGCTAATGACAGCAAAACTTTTGAAATTGAGTTCGATATTAAAAAGTACAAAAGGTTGTGCAAGAGTCGCGGGTATACTGATATCATTAATCCATATGAACCTGTTGATTCTTCATTAAAAATTTTCTGGTACCGGAACCTTGATCAGGTGCCCAAACCTGTATTTTTAGAAAAGGACATGAATTTAGCCAAATTTATTGCCACTAACCTGAATTATCCTGAATTGGCTGTGCGACAAAATGTTACAGGAGTTGTGAAACTGGCATTTGTTGTTGAAACAAATGGTAAAATTTCCAATCTTTCTATTGATCACTCGGTAGGTGCCGGATGCAATGAAGAAGCCGTTCGTATCCTGAGAATGTTAAAATGGATGCCCGGTATTTATCATGAAAAGGCTGTTAGAACCAGGACCAGTCTTTCTATTAGTTTTAATCTTGACAGAGGAAAAGACGGATTATTTAATCCGGTTGTGAAGTCAAGTTATGGAGAATGAGTTGAATTAAATCATATACAGTTTTAACCTTCTAATCTACACCGTATGAAAGAGAAATTACTCATAGTAACGTTGATCCTATTTACTTTATCCATTTCTGCACAAAATGATACCATCTGGAAAAAAGGCGGGAAATTTGCCCTTACCTTTTCACAGGTCGCTTTTACTAACTGGGCTGCAGGTGGTGAAAACAGCTATGGCGGAAATGGCTTCTTCCTCTTATTCGCTCATTATAAAGAAGGCAAAAGAATGTGGGACACTGATTTAAATCTTGGTTATGGTTTAATGAAGCTCGATGGAGAATCAACCCGCAAAACCGATGATAAGATTGACTTTACAACCAAATATGGTCATGAAATTTCTAAGAACCTCTATCTGAGCAGTAACTTTAACTTCAACACTCAATTCAGCCCCGGTTATAAATATCCAAATGACTCTGTAATGGTATCAACCTTTATGGCTCCCGGATATATACAATTAGGTGTGGGACTTGATTACAAGCCTGTTGAATACTTTTCATTGTCCTTTTTACCGGTAACAGCAAGAATGACAATAGTGTCTGATCAGCAATTAGCAAACATTGGCGCATATGGCGTAGATCCTGCTGTAGTTGATACAAACGGTAATATTATTACACAGGGTAAGCAAACACGCTTTGAGCTGGGAGCCGCTGTTATTGCTGTGTTTCAAAAAGAACTTATTAAGAATGTTGAACTGAAGAGTAAACTCCAACTTTTTAGCAATTATCTCGAACATCCTGAGAATATAGATGTTAATTGGGATTCGATGCTTTCTCTAAAAGTAAATAAATATATCTCAACATTTGTCGGCCTCACATTACTTTATGATGACGATATCAGTATTCTTCAGAAAAATGGCGAATATGGACCCCGAACTCAATTCAAACAAACATTTGGACTAGGATTGGCAATGGATTTTTAATAAACAAAATTAATTTAACCTAAATCTTAAAAAGTATGAAAATTGTACAGGAATTTAAGGCTTTTGCTATGCGTGGCAATGTTATTGATCTGGCAGTTGCTGTGATCATTGGAGCAGCTTTTGGAAAAATAGTTACTTCATTTGTTAACGATATTCTTATGCCTCCTCT
>JBLMZZ010000113.1:0-8887 GCA_050259095.1 Omnitrophica WOR_2 bacterium
TCATTTTTATCAATTGATTGGAATACAATCTTCCCATCATTTCTTGGAACAATAGTAGCATATGCATACAAACTTATTGTTGCATTAAGAATAGCTCCTCCGAAAAGATCAGAGTATGGAGATACATCTGAGCCTCCACCTGCCAATCCTATTCTTAAAGGTGCTTTACTTCGAATAATCATTTGAGAGATCAGTAATACTATTTTCCAATAACGGCAATTTTCTTCTTTATTATATTATGATCAGTTGTAATAGCAAGCATATATATACCTGATGTAATATTAGATAGATCTGTTGAAAAATTCTTACTGTCAAGTATAGAAATAAAACTATTATTATTCAAGATCAATGTACCCTTTAAATCAAATAGTTGAATGTCTTTAATATTAGTCTCTGATCTGTCAGAAGAAATAAATAATCTATCTGCTGTTGGGATAGGGAAAACCTTGATTAAATCACCAAAAAGATAATTTTCTGTTGAATTTACTATAACGGTTATAATGTGAGTTGATTCTTGGTTACAACTATTCTTGACTCTTAAACACACATTATAAGTTCCATAGTTATAATAAAAGTGTGTTGGAGAAATTAAATCTGACATAAACCCATCACCAAAATCCCAATAATATTCGTTGATTTCATTTGGCTGAATAGGAAAAAATTGGAGAATATGATCTGATTGATTGAAATTAAAAAGAGGATTGATTGGTGGGCAAGAGATTACAGTATCACAAGATACTAGGGAGCCACATTCATTCGTAGCTGTTACACATACAAAGTAGCTTTCTCCAGATGGAAAGTTATAGATAGGATTCTGTTCAGTTGATGTATCACCAGTACCAAAATTCCAAAAGTAACTAGTAG
Source organism: Omnitrophica WOR_2 bacterium (assembly GCA_050259095.1). Classification (GTDB taxonomy): domain Bacteria; phylum Bacteroidota; class Bacteroidia; order Bacteroidales; family Lentimicrobiaceae; genus Lentimicrobium. The sequence goes on from JBLMZZ010000113.1 coordinate 865, forward strand.
CTGTATCTGAAGCTGAATAAAATTGAACTTCATTTTGAATTAATGTTGATTCAAATGTAAAGTATGGGATTGGCATACTGCAATCACTGTATACAATTTCTAATAGAGGTCTTTTTGTAGAGTCTACATGATTGCTTGAAGCAAAAACCATTGCTGCGTATGCATATTCCGAAATTAGCTTGATCATCATACCAAAATTTGAATCAGGATTTTTATAGGAATACCTTATTAAATTTGTGACATCTATTTCTTTATAATCTTCGGTTTGGTACTCAGACATTGGTAAAACTACGACATCTTCAAGTGTAGTTGCAGGTTGAGTCTCCCACGTTACTTGAGTCTGGTCCCAAGGTTCTGTTATTCTCATTAGATAACTGCTATTTGCTCCTGCATGAAGCTGGTGATGTCCGGAAATAGTGTTACAAAACAAAGACAATTTAGCAGAATATATAATTCTACCGAATGGAATAGAAGATAAATCAAATTTAATAAGGCTTCTTTGCTGAAAGTAATTCCCATCTGCAGTCCATGCATTACTTATGAAATCGTCATCAGACCAGTCAGGCAAGTTTGAATCCGTTCGAATTTCGCAGTCAATACCAGATAGAGGTCCAGGCCTCAATTGAATGGTATCAACATTTTGGGAGTAAGATTGAATAGATAAAAGGAACCCAATCAATAATAATAATAAGAGACTTAGAATTTTCATAGCAGACACATTAATGTAAATACTAAACTTTATCAATTGCTGCAATTAAACCTTCCCATGAAAACCGTTCCCTTTCAGTTTTCACATTATTTGAAAATTCTGCTTCTCTTTTCTCACTAAAAAACTTAAATATCGCTTCTTCTAATGCATCTGATGTTGGTGAAACTACAAATCCAACTTTACCATCAATAACAATTTCTGATAATCCTCCAACATTAGTTGTAATCATCGGTTTACCAAAATGATACGCAATTTGAGTGACCCCACTTTGTGTTGCATGCTTATATGGCTGAACCACTACACTACTTGCACAGAAATACAAATATACATCAGTGTTGGGGATAAATCTAGTTTTTAACTCAATTTTATTACCTATGTTTAAATCCTCTATAATTTTCAGGTATTTATCCTCATTTCCATAAAACTCACCAGCAATTAGCAATTTAATTGGTAATGAACTTAATCGTTCACTTGAAAATGATTCAAGTAAGAGATCAAGTCCTTTATAGTCTCTGATAAATCCAAAGAATAGTATGTAAGAGTAATTAGGATCAAGTTCTAACTTACTGATTGCCTCCTCTTTACTAATTGATTCTCCAAAGTTATCATATAGAGGATGTGGATAATAATAACGAGGTTTGTTTTTATTAAATTGATTAATGTCATTCAAGACAGATGTTGACATGGCGACAAAACCATCCACTGAACCAATAAAATACCTCGATAAGATTTTATCACCAATTCTTTTCTCATGAGGAATAATATTATCGGTTATTGATACTATCTGAGCATGTGATTTATGTTTTAGTAATCTGGCAATAGTACCCAGACATGGTGCCATAAAAGGAATCCAATATCTAATGATAATTAGATCAGGATTTAATTGAGCAACTTTGTTAGCTGTTCGATACCAACTTACTGGATTGATTGAATTAATGGTTATTCTTATATCAAGTCCTTCAGGAGGTGGTTCTTTTGAATACTGAGTAGTTCCAGGAAAGAATAATCCTGGATATTGCAGACTAAATGTATAGATAACTACTTGATCACCATTATCTTGGTAAGCTTTTGCCAAACGTTCATTAAATGTAGTTATACCTCCCCCCCTTAATGGATATGCTGAGCCTATGATAACTACCTTTCTTTTCATTAGAGTTCTTCCTCCACCAAATAATGGTTGCGGTCAGTTGAATTGCGAGTGATTAGTTCACCTAAAAAACCTGCTACAAATAACTGAGTGCCAAGTATCATTGCTAATAATCCGAGATAAAAGAGCGGACGTTCAGTCATTTTATACTCTTCCATAAATATCTTGGCGTAAGCTAAATATCCTGCTATAATAAATCCTATTGCAAATAATACAGATCCCAATGTTCCAAATAAATGCATAGGCTTACGTCCAAAACGAGATACAAACATGATGGAAATCAAATCTAAAAAACCATTTACAAATCTTTCCCATCCAAATTTCGTTGTACCATATTGCCGTTTACGGTGAACTACTACTTTTTCTCCAATTTTTCTAAACCCTGCCCATTTAGCAATTACCGGTATATATCTGTGCATTTCACCATATACTTCAATTGCCTTTACAACTTCACGTCGATATGCTTTAAGTCCACAATTCATATCATGAAGTTTAACTCCTGACATCCTTCTGGTTACAGAGTTATATATTTTTGAAGGAATATTTTTTGTCAATGTTGAGTCATAACGCTTCTTCTTCCATCCTGAAACGAGATCGTAACCACCGTCGGTTATCATCCTATACAACTCTGGTACTTCATCAGGGCTATCTTGCAAATCCGCATCCATTGTAATGATAACATCTCCAATAGCTGCTTCAAATCCTTTATTTAAAGCTGCAGATTTACCATAGTTTCTTCTGAATTTGATGCCTTTAATTGAAGAGTTTGCCGCTATAAGTTCTTTAACAATCTGCCAGGACCCATCGCTGCTGCCATCATCAACGAGAATAACTTCGTATGCGAAACCATTTTCGTCCATTACCCTTTTTATCCATGCGCATAATTCCGGCAAAGATTCTTCTTCATTAAAGAGAGGAACTACTATCGAAATTTGAACCTTCTTAGTTATATCACTCATTATTAATCCTCAGATCACCAATTATTGATTAAAAGTAGCATTGAAACTATCATCATTCTTTTTCAGAATTGCTGATGTAATCAGAGAAATAATAAGTCCTGAGAAAATATAACCAATCATACCAAAGATATTCATAAGAGGCATCTTAATAAATTTTCCGCTCATTGTCATTTGTTTATCAATCATTTCATCAGACAAACCTTGCTCAGCTAATTTTTGTTCTGTCATTTCCAATAGTTCACGTATTCCATTAGGATTTATATAGGTAAAAAATATCCAAAGATAAATTGCCATAACAACACCGACAACACCACCAATAATTACACCTGTACTTACACCTTTACCATAAGTAATAAGTCCACCATTTATTTTATCACGGTAATTGATTGTAGCCAGAACAATTCCAGCAATCATGATAATGTAGGTTAGATAATTTAACCAGGTGATCTTGTCAATACCAAGGGCATAAATCATTAATGATACTAACACATAAGCACAGGCAGTATAAAGCCCATACTTTAATGCATTATTTAGCACAGATTCTTTTGATGTTTTTACTTGTGAAGGCATTTCATTGATGGTTTCCATGACTTTAAAGGTTTTGTTTCCGCAAATGTATTGAATAATATGCAAAAATTAAAAATATTGCCTATCCATTTGCAGGTTGGCACTTTTTTAGTACTTTTGCAGTGGGTAAGTCTTATACGACCAGCTCCTATCGAACTCCCCCAGGTCAGGAATGAAGCAAGGGTAGATGGTTGAGCGGTGCGATATAAGTAGCTTACCCTTTTTTTATTTGAACAAATTCGTGTAAATTGCGTCATTCTACCAAAAATATCAAATTAGTATAGTACTCATTGGATTATAAATGATTTGTAATGCTACTTAAAATTTATCCTGAAAATCCAAATTCCAAGCATATTAGAATGGTTATTGAATGTTTGCTTGACGGAGGTATTATCGTATATCCAACAGATACTATCTATGGTCTTGGCTGTGACATTTTCAAATCAAAAGCCATTGAACGCATTGCCCAAATAAAAGGTATTAAAGTAGATAAGGCTAACTTTTCATTTATATGTAATGACTTAAGCCAATTGTCTGATTACTGTAAACCAATTCCTAATGATGTTTTCAAACTCATGAAGAGTAATTTACCGGGTCCATTTACTTTTATTCTAAATGCAAGCAATAATGTCCCAAAATTAATTCAGAGCAAGAAGAAAACAGTCGGAATTCGTATTCCCGATAACAATATTCCTATTGAGATTGTTAAGCAACTTGGAAATCCCATCATGTCAACTTCAATTCATGATAGCGATAAAATCATTGAATACACAACAGATCCTGAATTAATTTACGAAAGATTCAGTAAGTTGGTTGATATTGTAATTGATGGAGGTTATGGTGACAATGAACCTTCTACCGTGGTTGATTGTACTAATGATGAACCAGTTATTACAAGAGAAGGTAAAGGAATATTAATATGACCAAATTGAGAAACCTGTTAGAACTTCCGAAATCTTCAGGAACAAAAGAATTAACTGAAATTCTCGCGGAGGGTCAAATAAAGATTGAAAGAATCATTTCAACCGGTCAAATCACACCAGTGGATGAATGGTATGACCAGGACAAAGATGAATGGGTATTGCTGGTTGAAGGAGAAGCTAAGCTTACTTTTGAAGATTCTGGTGAAATTACTCTTAAGAAGGGTGATTATATTCTCATCAAAGCTCATGAACGTCATAGTGTTACATATACCAGCACACATCCGCCATGTATTTGGTTAGCAATTCATGGGAAGATTAACTTGACTAGTTAATTGAATTTTAGTTTTAAATAACCTATTGAAAACTTGAAAGTTGCATCTATATTTGAAAAAATGTTCTTAAAATATTTGGATATAAGGTAAAAAGAGGTACTTTTGCAGTCCCTTAAACGATTCCGTAGCTCAGCAGGTAGAGCACATCCCTTTTAAGGATGGGGTCCTGGGTTCGAATCCCAGCGGGATCACATTTAAATTTCAAAATGCTCTAAGCCTCTCTTTGAGAGGCTTTTTTGTGTTTGAACAATTTTTGACCTAATTTTTTATGATTGACATAAAGTTCTTATAATTTGCCAGGAATAAATTGAAAAATTGAAGAAACTTAATGCATAGAAGATCCGGAAATAACAAACAATTAGAAGATAAACAACATTATCAACCTAAAAATATTTAACAAGTGGAATTCAGCCCTGATAATGCGATTGTCAAACTTTGTCTTCAAGGGATGGCTATGGAAGAACAAGCCAAATTAAGTGAAGCGAACAATCTATTCAATGAAGCATGGAATGAAGCAACAAATGACTTTGAAAAATTTCTTGCTGCTCATTATATAGCCCGAACCCAAACAAATATTCCTGATAAATTAAAATGGCTTCAAACGGCACTGCGGTATGCTTTAGAAATAAATAGTTACTCTGTAAAGAGCGCATTACCATCCCTATATTCTACCATTGCAAAATGCTATGAGGAACTAAGTGACACTGTTAATGCAAGTATGAACCATGATTTATCAGCTTCCTTTAACGATAAGCCGTCCGACACAGGTCCTTTTTATCATGGGACAAAGGCAAATTTGCACATTGGAGATTTACTGACAGCAGGGGGTAGCTCTAATTACAAACAAGAACTTAGAATGAATCACATTTATTTCACGGCTAATGTTTATGGGGCGGGACTTGCTGCTGCATTAGCTAAAGGCGGTGAACCTGAACGTATTTATATCGTTGAACCGACAGGAAGTTTTGAAAATGACCCGAATGTTACTGATAAAAAATTCCCCGGTAATCTAACACGCTCATATCGTTCCAAGGCACCATTGAAAATCATTGGTGAAGTAACAGATTGGATGAAACAAACACCTGAGGAACTTCAAAAATGGCGCGAAAAGTTGGCTAATAATAAAGGGGAAATTATTAATTAATTAAGTCCTCTTTGAGGATAAAGAAAAAGGTTATGATATTTGGGACCAGCATAAGAATATTAATTTAACACCTATTGAAATCAACGTTGAATAGAACGAATTAATCACTTTTTCTCTAAATATTTCATGTTTTATTTGGTTAGCTTAATCGAAAAAACCTGATACGATGATGTTTTATTGTTTAAAAATGAACGTTTTACGATTTAAAAACATATTTTTGTCAGGAATAATCTACTATAATGAGGGCTTTCTTTTTTTCTATCATATTATTGTCAGGGTTTCTTTCTTTAGGTAATAATAACGATTCCATTTTATCTGCTCTGGACAGAAAAATAGAAGAATCAAAATTATTTTCTGAGCAAAAGGAAATAAAACTGAATAAATTAAGGCAACAACTTCAAACTCTTTCAAATAATAGCGATCGGTTTGAAGTTACCAGTATGCTATATAGAGAATTTAAATCTTACAAGTATGATTCAGCTTATGCCTACGCTGAACGAATGTTGAAATATGCTCAGTTAGTTAACAATTCAAATCTCATTTGTGAATCTAAAATAGCACTAGGTTTTAGTTGCGTTTCAGCTGGTTTATATAAAGAAGCAGCTGAGATTTCATTGTCAGTTGACACTACAAATATTGATATAAGCCATAAAGCTGACTATTATTCTTTTCTTTCAACATTAAACCTAAGCATGTCAGATTTTGCTGCAACTGAACCTTACTTTTCGCAGTATAGGATGAGTTCATTGAAATACTGTAGAAATTTCATTGCTCTGCTTGACAAGGATTCGCCTGAAGCAATATTGGCTAAAATGCGTGAAAGTCAATTAATGGAGAACTATCCTCAAGCAATTGAGTATGCCGAAAGATATCTTTCACTGCACCCAAAAGATATGCACGATTATGCCATTGCCATGTCAATGCTTGCCTTCTTTTATGAAGTTCAAAAAGACACTTCTAAAGCTATAGAATGTTTTGCTAAAGCTGCTACTGCTGATATTGAAATGGCGATTAAGGAAACATCCGCAATTCGTCAGTTAGCTGAATTGCTTTATTTGAAAAAGGATATCACGCATGCATATTCTTATTCAATGGAAGCACTTGATAATGCGAATTTCTATAATGCACGACAGAGAAAAATAGAAGTCGGTCGTACTTTACCAATTATTGAAGCAGGTAGGTTTGAAATCATTGAAAAGCAAAAAAATAAGTTATTGATTTTTTCAGGGTTAATCTCAATGCTTTTTATTCTGTTTGTAATAGCCACATTTATCATTTTAAAGCAAAAGCAACGATTAAATAAAGCAAGAATATTAATCTTGAAACAGAATTCCGAATTGCTTGAAACAAACACTCAACTAACTCAAATACAAAAAGAAATAAGTAAGCAGAACATTGATTTAAAGCATATTAATGAAAAGTTAAAGGAAGTACATAGAATTAAAGATGAGTATATAGGTTATTTTTTTAGTGCAAACTCTTCTTACATCGAGAAGAAAGAAGAGTATCAGAAAATGATACTACGGAAAATAAAGAATGGTCATTCTGAAGAGTTGGTACAACAGTTAACGATTAATGAGTTGAGAAAGGAAAAGGAAGAAATGTTTTCTCTTTTTGATCAGATTTTTATGAAACTATTTCCAAATTTTATAGATAGATACAACCAATTATTTAATGAAAGTGATCAGGTTAGTATTAAGAATGGAGGCAGTCTTACACCTGAGATTAGAATTTTTGCACTTATTAGACTTGGTATAACTGAAAGTGAAAGAATTGCTAAGTTCCTTGATTTTTCAGTATCTACAGTTAAGAATTATAAGACTAAAGCTAAAAACAGATCAATCGTTCAAAATGAACTCTTTGAACATAAAATCATGGAAATAGAATCGGTAACAACTGATATTCAGGGTAAAAATGAATATCAACCAGACTCAAATTAGTACCTTTTTCATCCTCATCCTTTCATTAAAGTAATTGAATATCAGTAAGGTATGTACTTTATTTAGTCCTTTTAGCGTACATATTGCTATTGAATCTAAACAACCATTAAGAGTCTCAGATATCTTTGTTGTGTAAGATTTAATAAATCAAGAGCACTCAATCGTAATTAGTTCTTACAAAACTTCAAGTTTTAAATCAACTTACCATTAAAATTTAAACTATATGAAATTGAGATTTGTACTTTATTGTTTACTGTTCAATTTAGTGGGTATCACCACTTTTGCCCAGGGACAATACACCG
>JBLMZZ010000114.1:0-33986 GCA_050259095.1 Omnitrophica WOR_2 bacterium
AGCAACATTAATTTATTGCCGGTGAAGATTAGCAGCTATAATAATGAGCTCCTGATTGAAACAGAATTGCCACAGGAGTATGAAGTGAGCATATATAATTTAAATAGCCGACTAATGGCCACTTATTCATTAAAAGGTATTCAGAAAATCAGAACCAACCTGCCTGCAGGTATCTACATTGCAAGGCTATGTAGTGGTTTAGGTGTAACTTCCTTAAAATTCTTTAGCCGGTAATTTTTCATAAGTGGTTGAACAGTCCAGTTTTGCAGAGTACAGGACAGCTTTTTAATTAAAAGTGCTTTATTCAGCTATTACATTTTTGCATTTTTGCGATTAACATATACTTCGAACAAACAGAAAAAGTATTTCTGGTGCATTTAGTAACTTATAATTTGATTTTTAAGCAACTCTTCATCCATAAAAGCATTTATCATGACTAAAAATTACATTTTGATACCTTTACTGTCTGTGATGTTACTCATTACAACGGCAGTCAGGTCTCAGGTAACAATCACACACTGGAACTTTGATCAACAGACCCTTGTACCTGATCTTGGAACAGGGACTGCCCTGACAATTGGCGGAACAACAGGGTCATTCTTTACAGGAAATCCTTCACTCTATTCATGGAGCACCACTACGTATCCTGCACAGGGTACCTCTGCAGGTACTGCAGGTGTGCAATTTAATGTTTCAACTGTTGGATTTAATGACATCGTTGTAAGCTGGGAAAACCGGAATAGTAATACAGCTGCCAACAGAATACGGTTACAATATACTCTTAATGGAACTGACTGGCTAAACTTTGAAGCCACCTCAACCAATGCCACCAATGTAAATGACGGCACCCCTGTTGGTTTTGATGCCGGCAGATATATTGCTGATGCTACCGACTGGTTCATGAGAAGTGCTGATTTTAGCGGCATTGCAGGTGTTGAACAAAATACTCAATTCGGAGTAAGACTGGTAACAGAATTCGTTGATGGAACTTCTTATGGTCCAACAAATTCTACATCAGTATATGCAACCGATGGAACCATACGTGTTGAGAATGTTAACTTTACCGGTGTACCGGGCTTTCCTCCACCATCAATGACAACAGTATTGCTGCCTGCATACATGAGCGGTAATACACCTGCCAATACCCGCGTTCCATATGCTTACAGGTTATCATTGAATTACTTGCAACCAAACACTACTTATCGTTATATCAATACGGCGGTTGTTAGTACCGATGCTCCTACTTCAACCGGTTCGGGCGCTATTATATTTGCAAAACAAAACGGATCATTCACCAGAACTCCTGTAGGTTCATTTACCAATGCCGGTGAATATGGTGAATTTACCACGGACATTAATGGTAATTACAGCGGATGGTTCATCACTGAACCTTCAACAAATACACGCTTTACACCAGGCAATCAGGTATTTATGCGCATTATCCTCAATGATGGTGCCAACGGGACAACAGCCGCCCAGTATTTCACAACAACCGAGAGTGTTAGTGTGATTGGATTTTCATCAGGCACAAATGCTGTTGATGGAACAGGTATCCGGTCGGAGTCAACAGGACTTCCTAAGAATTTTGTAATGCTATATGACAATGTTGCAGGGACTGGACGCCCACTCTTTGGAACAAGCATTGAGGCTACAGGTGTTGATTTCTCAACCTTATCCTATGCTTTATTTTATAAGAACAGTGTAGCAGGTGTTCCAGGATCATGGGGTGGAATAGTACCCAATGTAAATGCAAACGGTGTTAGACTGGTTGAAGAAAGAGCACTGGCAACAGGTGCAATAGTAAATACTGATGTATCTGCCGACGGAATGTGGGGAACAACCAATACGGTAAATCCAACAGGAGGTACCACTGATGTACTGTTCCTTAACCTTATACCTGCATCACAAATAACAGTTACTCCTGCAGAACTAACGGAATTCAGCTACTTATATGGCAATGGTCCTTCACTTTCACAAGCATATACCATCACAGCCAGTGAACTTGTTGGAACAGGTAATATAACCATCACCGCACCGGCTCACTATGAACTGTCAACCAACGATGAAGATTGGTTTAACAGCTTAGAACTTGCTTATGCCAATGGAGTTATAAGTGGACAACCAATCAGCGTTAATGTGCGTTTAAAAGCAGATCTGAACGCCGGTAATTACAATAATGAACAAGTGGTAAATTCAGGTGGAAATTCTCCTGCAGTAAATGTAACCTGCTCGGGACAAGTAGTACCACCTGCTCCATTCATTGCCACTGAAAATGTACCTGAAGTTATTCAGGGAGTGAATAATCTAAACGCACAGAGAGTACCTTATGCATATTATTTAACTTTGAATAACCTGATACCTGAAGCAACTTACCACTATTATAACAGGGTAGTACTCGACAGCGATCTTCCAACAGCAGATGGTGCCGGCAACATGATCTTTGTGAACAGTGATGGTACTTTTACCCGCTGCGACAATCCTTCTATGGCCACTTCATACGGTTCGTTTACTGCAAATGCTGATGGTAATTACAGTGGCTGGTTTATCACAGAATCAACAGATGATGCCCGTTTTACACCGGGTAATCAGTTATATATGCGTTTAATGCTCAATAACGGTTCAAATGGCACTGAAGTTATAAGCTGTTTAACTACTGAGCAGTTTGCCACTGTAATAAACTTTGGCACAGAAGGTGATCCTGAATCAGGTACAGGTATTCGGGCTGAATCATCATCCACTGCAGGTAATATGATCATCATGTATGATAATCCTGATGGAACAGGAAGAGCAGTTTATGCCACTAGTATTGAAACCACCGGAGTAAACTTTACAGCAACTTCAGCATATGCAAGTTTTTACACTGCATCTGTTGAAGGTAATGAAGGTGCCTGGGGAGGCATTGTACCAAATCTGCTTCCTAATGGTATTCGCAGAATTGAAGAACGCAGCATAACTGGAACACTTATAACTCATTGGACATCATCGGATGGCGTATGGGGAACAGTTGACACCCGTAATCCTAATGGCGGTGAAGAGAATGAAATTGTGTTAAACCTTGTACCACCTGCAGTTCCTGAACTTACTGTTAATCCGGCTACTTTATCAGGATTCAGTTATATCGCCGGTTTTGGTCCTTCAGATTCTCAAACATATGAGTTATCGGGAACTGACCTTGAGGGAAGTGGTAATATCATAGTTACTGCTCCTGAACACTACGAAATATCATTGGATGATGCCACATTTACAAATGTGCTCGAACTCCCGTTTGTTGATGGTACAATCACCGGACAACCTCTTACTGTCTACACAAGATTGAAAGCAGACTTAAATGCTGCTACCTATAATGATGAACAAATAAGTCACACCGGAGGCAATGCAGCATCAACATTCGTAACCTTAAGCGGTACTGTTGAAGCTCAGGCATCACCCGAGATCACTGAAGTTACACTACCACAATACATTCAGGGAATTAACGGTACCAATAATACCCGTGTACCTTTTGCTTTCAGGGCAACCATTCAAAACCTGCTTCCGGGTAGTACTTACAGATTCTACAATAAGGCTGTTGTAAATACCGATGCTCCCGATTATTCAGGGGTAGGTAATACTATATTCGCTAATGCTGACAGATCATTCAACCGGACTACCGGAACATCACTCAGCACACCGGGACAATATGGTGAATTCACCACTGATGCCAATGGAAGCTACTCAGGATGGTTTATGCTTGAGCCGACAGGAAACGACCGTTTCACTCCAGGTAACAGACTCTATATGCGCATTATGCTTAATGACGGAAACGAAGGAACAAGTATTGAACATATCTTCACTACCACCGACTGGGCAAGTGTACTGATGTTTGAAACTGAATCAGATACCACACAGGGTACTTCTATTAGAGCAATCAGTGAAGAGCTCCCCGGTAATTTCATCTTCCTGTATGATGTTATTGGTGAAAATCCCAGACCTTTATATGGTACCAGCATTGAAACTACCGGAATAGACTTTGGATTAACTGGTTTATATGCTCCATTTTATGTTAACACAGTAAGTGGTGATAATGGTTCATGGGGAGGTATTGTTCCAAATGTAAATGCCAATGGAATACAAATGATGAGGGTTTATTCTAATGAAGATGGTTCATTGGTTAGCACTTACCAGCAACCGGGTGGTATTTGGGGAATTACCGACACCAGAAACCCATCGGGAGGTGTTGATGAAGTTCTTTATATCAACCTGACTATTATTGGAGTTAAAGACATTACTCCGGCAGTCGCCCGTATATGGCAGCATGACGGTAATATTAATATTGTTCCTTCAACTACAGGAAACTACAACTTTACACTGATTGATCTCAGAGGTAAACAAGTTGCTTCCTATGAAATGAATGGCAACAATGTGATCAGTGCAGCTCTTCCTTCGGGAATATATCTGGCACGTTTCAGCAATAATACAGGAGTTTACACCACTAAACTCTTCATTGAATAAAGGATCAAAACATAGGGGTTACATGAATTAATTCTGTGCTAAAGTAACCTTGTGTGTGTGAGTGTTAATTGATTGAAATTTTATGTGAGAATAAAAAAACCTGCCCGAAGAGAGCAGGTTTTTTTATTAGTCAATTACTTAGGATTAAAAGAACATTCCAAGGTTTAGATATATACCTGCAGGATTGTTAAGATCATCGCCAGGGATACCGTCAATGTTTTTGTCTTTATATAACCATGTACGGTAATTGAGTGCAAAGTTTACATTCTTTATTGGTCGGTACTGAATACCTGCCATTACAAGAGATCCATCTTTTGTGCTCCAGTGCATGTTTTCACCTTCGAGGGTATTTGATTTCAGATAATCGTAGCGAGCAAAGATTTCATACTTAGGATTAAAAATATATGTTCCGAAGACTGAGAAACCACTTAGGTTATGATCCTTTGATGGTTTACGGTATTCAGTTGCATTGTTCATCATATTATAATCAACACCTACCCTGAACTTGTCTTTAACCTCATAACCTACGAAAGCAGAGAAAACAGAAATAGTGGTTGTATCACGCTCAACAGTCGTTTCATCGGGATAATATTTGTTTGGATTAAGATCATAATGTAATCTGAATGATAACCCTTCAACAGGTTTAACTGTGGCACTTGCACCAAATTTATGCATTCCGAAATCATCTTGTAGTGATTTAAAACCTTCACCGTTGATTACATAAGCATCAAATGTGAACACATCATTTATTGGTAACTCGAGATTGAATCCCAGGTCGGCAGTTGTACCCATACCATATTCATCAGCAAAAGGTTTAATGATATAACGATAACCCCATGCCTTCTCCATCAGATCAAAATGGTGTAACGGAATTAAACCTGCAGTCAGGCGAACATGTGGAGTGATTGTCCAGTCAACATAAGCATTCTTTGCAAAAGCTGTGTAGGCTTTAGTATTTGCATCATAGCCAACATCGAATAATACTCTGCCGGAGATGGTTGGTGAAAAATCGTATTTATAACCAAGGTATGCCCTATCGAGATTAAAGGAACTCTTTTTTGTTACATCCTTAGTAAGATCATACTTATAATTGAAAAAAACTGTACCAATGCCGGTTCCTCCGGGCTTGAATTCGTTTTGAGCTGTTAATGCTGCTGCATAAACCATCAAAAGCAGTGCAATTGCAATTTGTTTTTTCATAATTGTAGTTAATGTGTTAATAATCAGTAAATAAATTGAGTTTATTCCCGTATGATACCGACATTTATAATCTTCCCCATAACTTATAGTGCAAATCTACATGAATTAAATAACTTTCCCAACCAGGTCAGGAATGATATAATTCATACATCAATGTTTAATATGCAAGTTAATGATCAATTAATTTTAAGGCGGTTAAAATGTGTGAATTAGTCTTTTTTCTTCTGTTTATTCTTTTTATGTCTCAGAATCCTGGCTTCTTTATAAAAGATGATCTCTTCGGCCACATTCTTAACATGGTCACCCACGCGCTCCAGCTTTCTAACAACAACATACAGGTTAAGGCACTCTTTGGTTTCAACGGTTGATGTTTGAAGATGCTTAGTTATCTTATCAATTGCATTGTCCTGGATAATATTAAGGATTTCATCCTGTTCAAAGATTCCTCTGAGTGAATTATTAGTATCTTCTTCAGTTTCCATTGCTTCGAGCGTTGTCAGCAACATAATATGACAAGTCTCGAACATCTTCTTTATTTCGAGCATCTTAACCAGCTCAGCTTTAAAAGGGGCTTCAGAAAGTTTCACTATCTTTGAAATACTACGTGCATAGTCACCAATGCGCTCAAGGTTAACATTGATCTTCAGGGTTGAAAGTACATACCTTAAATCATTAGCCACAGGATTATAAAGAGCCAGTATATTCTCACAAGCTTTTTCAACATTGAGTTCCATGGCATTAATTCGCTTTTCATAACGGATCACCTCATTAGCAAGATCAACATCACCATTATTCAGTGCATTACCTGCTTTATCAAGCTGTAGGAGCACAAGTGTGCAAAGCTCAATGATACTGTTACGAAGGTTTGAAAGTTCTATTTCTATTTGTGGTATCATGTGTTAGTTTATTTCAAATGGTTTTGATTCGTTTATTAACCAAATCATCCAATTTTGTCTGGTTTTATATTTTAAATTTCTTGACTTTTTATCAGCCGAATCTTCCTGTTATATAATTCTGCGTTTGGATGTTAGCAGGTTTCAGGAACATTGTTCTTGTACTATCGTATTCAATTAGGCTGCCCATATAGAAGAATGCCGTTTTATCGCTTATTCTGCCGGCTTGTTGCATGTTATGGGTTACGATTACAATGGTATAGCTTTTCTTAAGTTCAAAAATAAGGTTCTCGAGTTTACTGGTTGAAATAGGATCGAGTGCCGATGCAGGTTCATCCATCAGAATTACTTCAGGTTCAACGGCAAGTGCTCTGGCAATACATAATCGCTGTTGCTGACCTCCGGACAGTGAGAATGCTGATTTTTTAAGATTATCTTTCACCTCCTCCCACAGTACGGCTTTCTTAAGAGACTTTTCGACTATCTCATCAAGTTCAGCTTTTTTATTCATTCCCTGTATCCTCATTCCAAAAGCTACATTTTCATAGATGCTTGAGGGGAAAGGATTAGGTTTCTGAAACACCATTCCAACCTTTTTCCGTAAGGCTTCGGTGCTGACAGTAGTATTATATATATTGATATCATTGATCAGTATCTCACCTTCCATGCGGAAGTTGTCGATATAGTCATTCATCCTGTTAAACAGTCGAAGGAAAGTTGACTTACCACATCCCGAAGGTCCAATAAGCGCTGTAACCTGGTAAGGATCAATGACCATCGACACATCTTTCAATGCGTGATTATCACCATACCAAACATTAATATCTTTAGCAATTAATTGATTCATTTATTAAATCCTTAAATTAGTTCATTTACCATTTAACCTTTTTTTGCCATCTATTGCGAAGATAAATACTGATTCCATTAAGTAAAAACGTGATGAATAAAAGCACAATGATACCGGCGGAAGCATTGACCTGAAATTCAGCTTGTGGTCGCGAAGTCCAGTTAAATATCTGGATTGGCAACAAGGTATAATCATCGAGAGGAGTTCTTGGCACAAAAGGCACATAAGTTAAAGCACCCACTACTATGAGTGGAGCTGCTTCACCGATTGCTCTTGCAAGTGCAAGAATCACACCTGTTACTATGCTTCCTGAAGCAGCCGGGAGTAATTGTCGGCTGATAGTCTGCCAGCGTGTGGCACCAAGTGCATAAGCAGCTTCCTTTATGGTTTTAGGTACCGCTTTGATTGCTTCGCGGGTAGTGACAATTATAACAGGAATTATAAGTAATGAAAGTGTAAGACTTCCTGCAAGTAAACTTCCTCCCAGTCCAAGGTAACGGTTAAAAACTGCCAGTCCCAAAATACCATAAATTACTGATGGAATGCCCACCAGGTTTGCGATATTGATTTCTAGAAGTCGTGAAAGTAGTCCTTTCTTAGCATATTCTTCGAGATAAATACCTGCTGAAACGCCAAGTGTTACTGAAAATACTATTGTGAGAATAAGCATCCAGAAAGTACCGAGCAAAGCTGTATAAATACCTGCTTTTTCAGGAAATCGTGATGGCAGTGAGGTTATGAAACTCCAATTGAGCCGGGCAAGGCCTGTATTGAGAATAATAAGTATAAAGACAGCCAGCATCACCAGACCCAAGAATGTGTTAAAGATCCCAAAGTATTTGAAGGACTGGTCTTTCAGTTTGTTTTTTAAATGATTATTCATACTGCCGGTGGTATTTTCGTTTGAGCCAGAGGCTGATGTTGTTCATAATGAACGTAAGCACAAATAGAACCATGCCTGCTGCAAAGATTGTGCGGTATTCCAGTGAATTACGTGGCACATCTCCGAGGCTGACCTGAACAATATATGTTGTGATGGTTTCTACAGGAACCAGAGGGTTCAGCGTAAAATTAGGTTGCTGTCCGGCAGCAATTGCAACGATCATAGTTTCACCTATTGCGCGTGATACAGCAAGCAGCACAGATACTATGATTCCAGATGAAGCGGATGGTATTAGTACTCTGAAGACTGTTTGAAAACGGGTGGCTCCCATTCCATACGATGCATCTCTAAGAGATTTAGGCACTGCAAAGAGTGCATCTTCACTTAGTGAAGAGATCATGGGAATGATCATAATACCCATGACAATTCCCGGTGAGATAGAGTTGAATCCATCAAGACCGGGAATAAAACGTTGAAGAAATGGAGTTATGATAGTGAGTGCAAAAAAACCATAAACCACCGTAGGAACCGAAGCAAGTACTTCGAGCATAGGCTTAACAGCACTTCGGAACTTACGGTTGGCATATTCATTGAGATAAATAGCGATGCTCAATCCAATAGGAAGTGCCACCAACAGTGCAATGAATGAAGTAAGAAACGTTGCAGTTAATAGTGGAAGTATTCCAAATTCCTTCTTTGAAAAGAGCGGGGTCCATTGAGTGCCGGTAAGGAATTCCCATACCGACACATTCGCGAAGAAATTAGCACTTTCCCAAACAAGTATTACAAGTATTCCAAGAGTTGTTAGTATTGTAACCCAACCACTTGCAGCAAGCAATTTCTCAATTAGTTTTTCTTTTGGTCGGCGCATTAGCGGTTTTACTTATTTTGTTGCCTTATGTGTATTTACAAACTCGTCCCATTTCTTACTTACCTGGTCAAGTTCATTATTCGCCATTGGAATATAACCTACTTCACTTGAAAGCTTATCGACGTTCTTAAGGTAAAAAGTAACAAAATCCTGTACTGCTTCTTTTGCAGCTGCGGTGCTATTTACATAAATAAATAAGGGACGTGACAATGGAGCGTAAGTTTTATCCTTCACTGTTGAAACAGAAGGTTGTATCGGACCTTTTCCGTTATCCGGATTTTCATCATCAATACCCAAAAGTTTAAGCTTGTCCTTATTATTTTCAAAGTACGATAGACCAAAGAACCCTAAAGCACCTTCATCAGATGAAACGCCTTGTACTAATACATTGTCGTCTTCGCTGGCAGTATAGTCACCACGGCAGCTCTTTGCTTCACCAACTATAGCTTCAGTAAAATAATCGAAAGTTCCGGATGCAGTTCCGGGACCATATAGATGGATTTCCTTATTTGGCCATTCAGGTCTTATCTGGTTCCAACGGGTAATAACATTCTGAGCAGCAGGCTCCCATAATTTCTTCAATTCCTTAACGGTAATATCTTTTGCCCATGTATTAGCAGGATTTACCACAACAGCCATTCCATCGTATGCAATAAGAAGCTCAATGAACTTGATATTGTTCTCATCGCAAATCTTAATTTCACTATCTTTAATTGCACGTGAAGCGTCATTAATATCTGTTTCACCTCTGCCAAATTTCTTAAAGCCTCCACCTGTTCCTGATTCACCTACCGTAACCCGTACTTTTGGATTTTGAGCAAGATACTCTTCGGCAACAGCCTCTGAAATCGGATAAACAGTACTTGATCCGTCGATTGAAACACTGCCAGTCTTTTCACCGACTTTTTGTGGCTGACCACAGGAAAACATCAGAAACACCAACCCTGACAGGAGAGTTAGTTTCTGAATTCTTACAAACATTTTTTTCATCTTTTTTCTTTTATGATGGGTACAAAATTATCCCTTCAATGTTAACTAATCATTAACTAAAGTTTAACAGTATATTAAATATGAATGTTAATTGCACCCTAAAATCAATTGATTATGGTACTTGATTTTTAACTTATTATTCACTACTTTTATCAGCCAAAGAATGTAACAGTCCACTCTCCCCCCACTACCATTTTTTCATACAGGGCTAATAAAGCATTGTGAATCAAATCAGCGCTTGAAATATATAATGCCATTTAACACGGTTATTAACATTCTAAAATCAATTCCTGTATGAAAAGAGCCATTTTTACCGTAGTACTATTTACTGCAAGTATTTTCATTTTGCCCGCTCAGACTAATGAAATGGTATCACTGCAAAACAAAGTAGTACAACTTGAAACGTCTAATGCCAGGTTAACAAATCAGGTAAGAGCAAATCAAAAAGCTATAACTGACTTAACAAAGACATTGAATGAAACCAGAGAAAATCTAAAACAGCTGCAGACAACTGTGGATAAAACACAAGCTTCTATACAAGAGGTCAGCGGTTCATTCGACAGCCGCATTGCAAAAACTGAAAAATCGTCTGCAGAGCAGTTCAGCTCACTTGGGAAATCATTAACCAACAACACACTATACTGGATAATTGCTTTTATCATTGTAGCAGTTGCAGTTTTCTACGTTTACAGGAAACTCAGAGGCAGGCTTTCGAATGAGAAAGCTTCGTTGATAGAAACTTTTAAGACAGGTAATGAGCAGACAAGATCAGAATTGTCGAGTCTTATTACAAAACATTCTGATGATTTGAAATTTATGGTGTCGGGTGATATCAAGAGTAACAATGAACTCATGACAGCACGTTTTAATAAAGGCCATGAAGAATTACGTAATGACATTAAAGGCAATCTTAAGCAGGTTATGGATGATTTTGATAAACAGAAAGTCGATCTTGAAGCCCGGATAGAAAATATTAAAGAAGAAATGAAGAAAGCAGCCTATAAGAATTTACCTAAGGCTGAAGTGTAGAAGCATTATAAAAAACTGCATCCTGGTTCAACTATGCATTGAGACTCAGGATGCAGTTCTATAAAAAGATCCGTTTTTTTAATTCATTGGCACTTCAATTACCAGTAATTCACCATTGTTGGTAGTTGATTTGATATTAATTTCATCGGTATCCCAAACACCAAATCCATCACGTTCTGCCAATTTAGTATCCTCAATTTCAAAGGATCCTCTAATCACGAAAAAGTAAACACCGTTACCGGAATTATGCAGACTGTATTTTGTTGAAATGTTTTCATCAAAATCACCAAGGTTCATCCAGGCATTCTGATGAATCCAAACACCTTTATCCTCAGTTAAACTAAGTGATTCTTTATACGGATATACAATCTGCTGCAATTTATTCTGTCTCTCGGCAGTATCAAGAGTTACCTGTCCGTAGCGTGGTTTAACGCCTCTTTCGTTGGGAAATATCCATATCTGCAGAAATTTTACCGGAGTATGAGCATTCTTATTATGTTCGCTGTGGTGTACACCTGTTCCTGCACTCATCACTTGAATATCACCTTTCTTAATAATTCCGGTGTTACCCATACTGTCTTTGTGCTCAAGGTCACCTTCAAGTGGAATAGAAATAATCTCCATGTTATCATGCGGATGTGTGCTGAACCCCATACCACCTTCAACATAATCATCGTTGAGAACACGTAAGGCTCCAAAATTTACCCTTTCAGGATTATAATAATCAGCAAAGCTAAAAGTATGCCGGCTCTTAAGCCAGCCATGATTTGCTAGTCCTCTGCTGTCGGCTTTGTGAAGAATACTTTTACTCATTTCAATTCCCTTTCATTTAATATATTGATTTTTACCCAATTTTCACTGATGTCATACTAAGTGAACCACCAACAGGTTTATCATTAAACAATTGAACCTCATCTTTTGGCTCTTTGAGAGCCAAAGCATACAATAACGGCAGATAGTGATCGGGGGTAGGTATTGCAAGTTTAAATGCATTTCCCTGAGCAGAGTAGTTGATCAGAGACTGATGGTTATCGTCAATGATATACTCTTTCATTTTTTCATTTGCTTCAACAGCCCAATCATAAGCGAAACCTGCTTCATTAAGACGCTTCCATGAAACCAGTCCCAGATTGTGAACCATATTGCCACTTCCAATAATAAGAACTCCTTTACGCCTGAGAAAGGACAGTTCCCGAGCAAGTGCATAGTGTTCAGCTGGTGATTTATAGTAATTTAGGCTTAACTGCACCACAGGAACATCCGCTTCCGGATACATATGCTTAACCACACTCCATGCTCCATGATCAAGACCCCAGCGGAGATCAGTTTCAATTTGGTCCTTATCAATCTTCTCCATTATTTCACCGGCAAGTTTTGGATTACCCGGTGCCGGATATTTAACAGCAAACAATTCCGGTGGGAATCCACCAAAATCATGAATAGTTCTAGGCTTTTCCATAGCTGTTACATATGTACCACCGGTTTCCCAATGTGCTGATACTACCAGTACAGAAGCAGGTTTGGGAATCTCCTTTCCCATTTTCCTGAAACCTTGAACGAATTCATTTTCTTCAATGGCATTCATCGGACTTCCATGTCCCACGAAAAGTACCGGCATTGTTCTACTGTCATCTATTTTATTCATTATGTTTACACTTTTACAAACTGTACTTCGGCACTCATTTTAACTTCATCACTTACTAACACACCACCTGTCTCAAGAGCCGCATTCCAATTCAGACCCCAATCCTTACGATTGAATGAACCATTAATAGAGAAACCGGCTTTCTGATTTCCCCATGGATCCTTATTCAATCCACCAAATTCTGCATTCAGGGTAACTTCTTTGCTTATTCCTTTTATAGTTAACAAACCGGTGAGTTTATATCTTTCATCATCAATCTTTGTAAATGAAGTGCTCTGAAATGTAAGTTCAGGATAATTTTCAACATCAAAAAAGTCAGCACTTCTTAAATGAGCGTCCCTGTCATCACTATTGGTGAAGACAGATGCAGCTTTAATTGTAAGGTTTATATCTGCATCACTGAAATCATCATTTTCACTCTCAATCTCTGAAGTGAAATCCCTGAATTCACCTTTCACATTAGTAATCATTAGATGTTTAACTTTAAATAATATCTCACTATGATTTTTATCAACATTCCATTTTGTTTTAACTACTGTTGTTTCCATTATATTTTATTTTTAGTTTTTTTTGTTTATGTTTTAATGATACAAAATTAGACATAACCATGCACCTGGTGGTAATGGTTTTCGGAAGAAGAGTTGTGTTTTTCGGAAGTAATACTATTAGTGGGTATCCAATATTACTTGTACTACCCTCTTCGAGTGATTAGAAAACTGAACGCGTTTTATATGAGCGCTTTAATCTGTGCACGGAATTTGGAGGGTGTAACACCATTCTTTTTTTTGAAGACTGAGGTAAAACATGACTTTTCATTATAGCCAAGCTCAAAACCTATCTCTGAAATTGATTTACCTGTCGAAACCAACAAGTTTTTAGCTTCGGTTAACCGGCGTGTTTCAATAATTTCCGAGATACTCATCTTCATTATATTCTGACAGATAAGATTGAGATTTCGTGATGACATGAATAACTTCTCTGCATAGAATTCAACCCCTGCTTCTGATCGGCGGAAATTTTCTTCAAGAATAGTGAGGAAGTTTTTGAAAGTGGTATTCTGTGTATTTAACTCTGATTTTTCTGAATACTTTTCGCGTACAACTTCTGACATTGTAAATAATGCTTTGAGCAAATCGCGCACAACATTGAGTGATGGTTCTACTTCCTTCATTTCATTGTACATCATCTCGCACAACATTACCATTCTTTGGAAATACTCATTATCAACAATCTCAACATTAGAATTCCCATGATACAGTGAGTACAAGCCAAAAGAAGTATCAGGAATAAAGTCTGTTTGAAATCTTATAACCCACAAACTACATTTACCATTCAGCAGTTTTGGTTGTAAACGATGCATTTTGCCCTTTGTAACGAAGCTTATGTAAGGAGCCCTATAGATATCGCTCTTGAAATCAATAAGATGTTCCAGTTCACCCTCAATACCTACCAAAAGTTCTTCAAACTCATGTACATGTGGGTCATTAGGTATGGTGCTGAGTTTTCTAGCCTGATCAGCAGACAATTTATATATATCAAAAGGTTCTTCCATATACTATCAAAGATACTCAATAATATTAACAAATTGAACCCCGGTCCTACTCAGGTACCGGGGTTACTTTGCAATCAACAAAAACAACTTCTTTAGTCGAGTAATGGAATTAGCGTAATATATAAACCGGTTATGATAGCAGTTGTTATCACTCCCGAGATATTAGCACCGAGTGCTTCGGGTAGTACCATAGCTGAAGGATTTACTTTAGCTACTTCTTTTTGTACCACCTTAGCAGTTGATGGAACGCAGCTTACACCTGCGATTCCAATGGCAGGATTATAATTCCCACCTTTAATAAAGTACATTATATAACCACCTACTATTCCACCTACACCTGAAATAAATAGTGCTACAATACCAAGGATAAGAAGTTTAAGCACCTTCGGATTCAACAAAAGGTGAGCTTCGCAGAGGATACCTAATAAAAGTCCAAGGAAGAAAGTTGAACCATACAATAATGGTCCTTCAATAAACTCTCTGATCTTGGTAAGTCCTGATTCTCTGATGGCAATTCCCATAAACAAAGAGAAGAACAATGGTGAAGCAACAGGGAACAGAAGGCAAAGGAGTACGCACAATACAACTGCAAACCATAACTTAGAGGAAGTCTTGATTACTCTTGTTGCTGATTTTGAATCCCTGATTATAGTTTTACCTCTCAATCTTTTTGGCACCATCAGTTTAATGAGGTAAGGATATCCGCCGTAAGTGAGGCCAAGATAAAGATATGCCACCACTGTAATCGGCACAAACAGATCCTTGGCTAGCGAAAGCGATGTAAAAAGAACCATAGGACCGTCAGCACCACCTACCATTGCAATGGAAGCGGATTCTTTAAGTGTAAGGCCAAACAACATAGCTATTGGGATAGTCAGGAATGTTCCTGCTTCAGCGAAGAAGGCGAGAAACATACTGGCAAAAGGCGATTTGAGGATATATCCAATATCGAGCAAACAACCTATTCCCATAAACACAAAGCAGGCAATTAAACCATTACTGAATGTAAAAGTATAGATTGGTTGAAGGAAGTCGATCTGAAGCATTTCAAGCAGCTGATCAGTATCTGTTAGCATAGGATCTACAAACAAGTTCCCGGTTTGTCCACCGGGCATTGTCATAATAGAAGCATTAATAGTAGCCATGCCAAGACCCATAGGGATCATAAGCAAAGGTTCAAGAACACCTTTTCGTCCAAGGTAGATTAGAAGCATTCCAAGAAGGATAAGTCCGATACGGGTGAAGGCAATTACTGGCTCAGACATTAACAAGGTATAGAGACCCTGAAAAAGCTGAGCAAAATCATTATTGTTCATGATAGAAGGTTATGAGTTCATTTGAAGGTGCATTACCTGAATACCAGTAAGTGCGGTATACGCGTTGAAATGATAGAAAATGTTTAATTTCAGCCTTAATTGTTTCAGGAAGACCTGCCTTTTCACCGCGACCTTGAACAGGGTGACCGGAACTGACAGAAGCGAGCAGCCATATTATGACTGCAACCAGCATTGATATTACAAATGCCAGTAAAGTGATCATTAGGAGTCCATTAGTGACTCCAATTTTTAAAAGAAGTGTATTCATATTACTTTAAAGCTTTGGTTGCCTGTATTGCAGCCTGATTAGTAGGGTCAAGCGTGAGTATTTTATTCCAGTATTCAAGAGAAACTGATTTATTATCTGTGTCTGTAATTCCGGTTTTGCGAGTTGCCTCATTCTTTAAGTAATAGAGGTAGCCCATATAACTATATGCTTCAATGAGTTCAGATTTATATTTATCAGTCTGGTTTTTTGCTTCCAGGATTTCAATTGCTTTTTTGTAACTATCTTCGGCTAAACCCTGTGTTGATTCAGGATCAAGAGCAGCTAGTGCCCTGCCTTCCCATAAATATCCTAAATGTGAATTAGGCGACATCTCCGTCACTTTTCTAAACGATAATACCGCATCATTCAAAACATTCACATATTTGACACTGTCGCCTGCTGATTTAATTTCTTCTGCTAAGAGAAGTAAATTCCTTCCCTTTGAGAACCATGTTGTTGACGTAGCTTTAGGATCAAGTGTAAGTTTATTATAGGCAGCCATGGCTCCTTCGAAATCTTTAAGCTTCTCATACGACTTAGCCAAATACTCATAATTTGACATTACTGTTGTATCATACTGTATAGCTTTAAGATACTGCTGAACAGCAAGGGAATCTTTTGATTCAAGACTTAACAATCTTCCATAATATTCAAAATCTGACGATAAGAATCGGACTGAATCATTTGTTGTTTTAAGATTCATAAACTTTTGCATAGCCTGCATACCTCTTGTGGTATCTTTCAATTCACATGAAGTATAAGCCATCAGGCGCAAAAGTACACGGTTATTGGGATCATCTTTCAAAAGTGTTGAAATGATTTCATTGGCCTTTGCATGATCCTGATCAAAGTACAGTATATAAGCATATTTCTGTAACTGTTCTTTATCCGGTTTAATGCTTGCAATATATTTTGAGTAATAATAACTTGCCTTTTTATAGTTCCCTAGATCATACTGCAGTTCTCCCATTAGTTGGAGAGCAGGAATCCAGGTTGAGTCAACTTCAATTGCCTGCTGAAGCTTTTGACGAGCTTCTCCAAAGTTTCTTGAATCAGTGTATGCCTTACCAAGCGCCGTTAATGCGGGAAGGTAATTCTTATCTACCAGCAGAGCCTGTTCAAACCTTCCGCATGCTTTGCCATAAAGTGAATTATCTTTAAGTAAGCTACTCAATCTAATATAAACATCACCTGCAGCAACAAATGTTTCAGCACTAACGGGTTGCAATGTGCAAGCTTGTTCAATAAAATCCCATGCCTTGTCTTTCTCATTTACAAGAGCAAGAACATACGCTGCTTCTATCTTTACCATGGGAGACTTAGTGGACTTAAGAGATTTTAGTTCTTTTAGCATTCGTAAGGCAACATCCGATTTACTTCCTTTCGATATATCTATGAGAGATTTCCCAATTAAGCTTAAAAGTCTCTGATCTTCAACAGCAGGATTCAGAGTATTAAAAATAATCTGTGCGCTGTCGGTTTTATTTTCAACAACATAAAGCTTTCCAAGCAGATATGTCCTGTCGGAAGTAATAATTTTTGAGCTCAGTTCCTTCAACAAGAGTGACTTGGCTTTTGGAGTCTGGTTTGTCTGCAAGTAGTATCTAACCATATCGCGTGGTTGATCAGCCTTTGCTTTTAAAAAGCTGCCAAAAACCAGCATTACACACAGTACATTAATAAGAATACGATTTATTGTTGTTTTTGTCGTTTGCATATTATTTGTCGTTATTCGTCATGGACTTGAATGAGTCGTATGGGAGCAGTAGCAGGTAATATTCCGGCTTTTAAAATAATTCGTTGTCCTTTATCACTGGCAGCAAATGCAATGAAACCATCAGCAAGACCCATATGAGGATCACTGGATATAAGATAGATAGCACGGGTAAGCGGATACTGGCCTGTAGCGATATATGCCTGATATGGTTTAAAAGTATCTGTAGACTGTAACCCTAACCTTGCTGTTGTGACTTTTGATTGAAACGACATGTGGGTACTGTCGTCTTTGTCGCTAATCCAGCTTACACCGATGAAACCTGCAGCATTTTTATGTGAAGCTACATATTCAATCACATCAACATTCCGGTCTGATGCAGTAAGATTATTGCCCAAATCATGAGTTCCTGCCACTGAATCTGCCATATATCTTATTAGCCCTGAATCGGGATTGTCAAATATGACCTCAATTTTACCTGACTTATTCTTACTATTAAGTTGTTTCCAATCAGTTATTTTCCCTGTGAGTATATCTTTAATATTGGCAACAGTAAAGGATGAATCGGGATTCTCTTTATTTACAATGAGAGCAATCGCATCCACAGCAATTTTCACCTGTTTAGGAAACACTTTCTTACTATTGAAGTATTCAACTTCTTTAGTTGTAAGTTGTCTTGAAGCAAGGATCAAATGAGTGCTATCATGAAAAAGCAGGTTGAAAGCTTTATTTTCAGGCAATGCAACCGGTGTAATATGAGCGTATTGATAAACTGCATGAAATACATCAAGCTGGGCTGTGATGACCGGCATAAACGTTTCATCAACCGCCATATTTATTTTTCCCGTAGTTGGAGTGTCAAGAGAATTCTCCTTAGCATTGTTGTTACATGACATAAAAGGTAGCATCAGCAGCAATAAAATAGCTGCTGATGCTTTAGAAACTTTATATGATCTGTAGAACCTGAAAGCTGAATAAGCCAGCATGACAATACCCATTATCATGTTTTGACGAGCACCCAGATAATCTAATCCCTTAAAGAAAAAGAAACAGGATACTGCGAGATAACAAGCAGGCATAAGCCAAAGGAGAATTTTTCTGATCACATTCATCATTATTACTGTAAAGTAAATTTGATAGGCAGGTTAAACTGCACCGGAACATTTTTACCACCTTGTTTTCCCGGAATCCAGGGCGGCATAAGTTTTAGTACTCTAATAGCTTCTTCATCACATCCTCCACCAATACCTCGTAGCACTTTGAAGTTGGAAAGCCTTCCGTCTCTTCCGACAACAAATGTAATAAACACTGTACCGGTTATACCAGTTTCACGTGCCATTTCAGGAAAATGAAGATTACTTTGCAGGAATTTTATTCTTGCTGCATCACCACCCGGATATTCAGGCATTTGTTCAACAACCGTAAAAGGTTTTTCTTCTTCTTCAACAACTTGTGATTTAGTATCAAGATCGGCAAGATCAACTGCGTCAGCATCATTACTGTTACCTTTAACATCGGCAACAGAAACACTAAGTTTTGAATCGTTGACTTCTTCCTGGGTTTTCATGATATCCTCATCATGCACTTCACTATCCTCTTTAATCACAGGTGGTGTGAATTTGATGGTGCTCTTGATCTTTTCAGGAGGAGGAGCCTGCTCCACTATTGGTTGAGGTTCATTGGTTTTATTCTTTTCAAGATCAATCTTGGTCAAAGAAGTTACTTCTACGTTTACCTCTTTCTTTTCAGGGATAATACTTTTTATCAATTTAGGAATCATGAAAACTGAGATAAAGAGTACTATAGTTATGATGATTGCTGTTCTGTGCCGACCGGATGATTCCTTACGGAGCTCATATGCCCCGTAATCTTTCAATCGGTTGTCAAAGACCAGGTTGCACCAGTCGTTTGAAAAAATATTTATTTTTACCATTTTCATCAGAGTTACAGGATTAAATCTCCTTACCCGCAATAAGAGCGAGATCAGCTTTATCAATATCGACGATAGCATATCTGCTGATATAGCAAATATTCATTTCATCAAGTGCATCTACCAGATTCTTGTAATCTGATTTGTCGGTCGCCATTATTCTCACCACAGGAGCATCTTTTCCAGCTTTGATTTTTGAAAGTTGAGTTTTATAATCCTCTTCATTCATCTTTGATTTTTGCTTTTCAAAATTCAGGTCATTAACCTGAGAAACGATAGAGAAATTCTTTTGAAGAAGCATTTTTCGAAGACCTGTTGCTGAGTAATCAGTCTCAACAATATTGGCATTCTCAGTTTTTCCGAAATAATAAAACACTTTATTATTAGAACCGAGTATTACAGTAACAGCTTGAGATGCTTTTGCAACTGTTTGTTCTTCTTCAACAACATCCTTATCCGAAGGCATTGTAATCTCCATTGTTTGGGGTTTAATAAGGGTGGTGGCCAACATAAAGAAAGTGATCAGCAAAAATCCAAGGTCAACCATTGGAGTCAGGTCAATTCTTGTACTGAGTTTCTTACCACGTTTTTTACCCTTACCTTTCTTGTGTGAACTGGAATCTTGACTTATTTCTGCCATTTGTAATTCGTTTTAAGGTTATCTGGTAGGTTCAGCTTCCAGGCGTGTAATAAGGTTATAGCGGTTCTCATCCAAGGCCTGTAAAGTCTTCATTACCTTTTTAATTACAGGATAGGGTGTGTTTTCATCAGCTTTTATAGCAATACGGAGATCGGGATTAACGCTTCGTGCAGCCTTCACCCACTCAGTTAGTTGGTTATTAACAGAATCAGCAGGAATTCCTAAACTATTCTGAGGATTATCCCTTTGTTGTGGATCCATCTTCAAATAAGAATTCATTGATTCAACAGGATTACCCGATAAATCGAGCAGACTGTATGTTCTTAATTCTTCGGGAGTAAAATTTACTTTGTAAACTTCACCCACTTTCTTTAAGAGTTCTTTTCTTTGTTCCTGACCGTCAATTCCAAAATAGATTTTCCCATCTTTATTCACCAGCATGGTCATCACATTTCTCTCCGGTATCTTTATTTCAGATATGGAGGCAGGTGTAGCAACCAGCACCGGTTCTTTCTTGGTAAAATTCGAGGTAAGCATGAAGAATGTTAGTAGCAGAAACGCTACGTCACACATTGCTGTCATGTCGACCCACGTGCTTTTACGCGGTATTTTTACTTTTGGCATAGTTAAAAGTGTAATTAAAGTTGTTTACAAAAAAAGACTATGCGTGACGTGATTGGAACATCTGAACAATGCTAAGACCAGCTTCATCAATGCTATATGTGATCTTATCGATTTTAGTAGTAAAGAAGTTATAGAAAATCATTGCAAGTGCTGCGGTACCGATACCAAAAGCTGTATTAACAAGCGCTTCTGAAATACCTTGTGCCAAAGCTACTGAGTCGGGGGCACCTGCATTAGCCAAAGCTGAGAATGCTCTGATCATACCAAGTACAGTACCAAGCAGACCCATCAAAGTGGCCAGAGAAGTGATAGTTGAAAGAAATACCAGATTTTGTTCAAGTGCCGGAAGTTCAAGCGATGTAGCATCCTCAATTTCTTTATTGAGGGTTGCAACCTTCTGTTCGCCGGTTAACTTATCATTCTTCACGAGAGCGTCATACTTCACAAGAACAGACTTTACAACATTAGCTACTGATCCTTTTTGTTCGTCACAACTTTTTATAGCATTGCTGATATTATTCTGCTCAAGATCATTTTTTACTGAAGCAACAAATTGTGGAACAACGCCTTTACCTGTTGCCCTGCTGATTGCAAATAAACGTTCGAATACAAAAGTGATTACAGTAAGCAATAAGGTCATAATTAGAGGAACGATAAAGCCCCCTTTATAAACAACACCATAAAAATTACCTGGAAGTGCCGGGTTATCAGAGTTATTCCCTTGGAAATTTGCGGGGTTACCCATAATAAACTTGAATATTAAAATCGCAACTATAAGTGCAACCGGAAGAACCAAAGCTGAAAAGTTAATGTTTATACCTTTTTGTTTTTTAATTGTTGATTTCATGATTTAAATGTTTGTAGAAGAGAAAAGGTTAATTACCAGGTAGTTTAATTAATATATTTTGACATACTTATTGAGTATGACCGTTATACAGAATATAGATGAAGATGTTGTGCTCCTTATTACTGGTCTCTCTTAAAGCTCAGTTTAAGTGCAGAATGGAAAGGGTTTAAATTTGTAGTTTTTGGAGAAAGACGGGAGAATCGGAGTTTATACTTAAGTGATGCTGTTTAATAATATTAGCATAACTAAAACAGGAAGCTTTAATCAAGAAGTTGTTTCTTATATCAAAAACTTTAAATGATTCTGATCCCTGCGATTTAACTCTGGATTCTATCTTACTGTTATCGTCTACCCGCTGAGCTTCAGTTGTATTTCCAACGCCCAAATGAAGATCGCTCTTTATATAGTGCGATGCTCCGTCATCTGATGACAGTACCTGAATCTCGGGCGATGAATGTACAACTGAATGTACAAGGTAATAATCGGAAGTGGAAAGAAGAACAGCAGGTATTAAAAGAAAAGCCATATAAAATAACTGAGACTTAAGGTCTTTCAGGCATTTCACGTAAAGTGCTAATCCATAGAATCTAAAACTGCTCATGGCTTCCACTATTTCAGGGCTGCAAAAATAAATACTTTTTTAACTGATTGTTCAATGTTTAAAGAAATATTTTTTTTGCCCGTTTAAACCCGCTGTTTATCGTTCACTTATTTTATTTAAAACGCAGGTATATACACATTATTTCTTTTAGCAAATTTTATACCAGATATTTAAGGCACCATTAACTACCATATATTCAACATAATATTTCCAAAAAGAGATTATGCAGCTTAAATAAAATTTAGCCAACAAGAAATATTCTAAAAGAAATTACACTTGAATATCCTGAAAAGGAATAAAGAAAATCAGATTCTTAAAAATCATAAGATCTAACCTAGTGTAAAATCAAGTCCTAACTGTTTGAGTTTTTCAGTTTTAGGTTTACTTGTACTCACATCCCATGACCTTTCATCATAATACTTATTAATCCAACCTTCAAAGTCGGCATGTGATGCGAGCACACCTTCACCTTTTCCATAACTCTGGGCATCTTTAAAAAAACGTTCAGGGATAATGTCGTCAGTTTTATTAAAGCCTTCACGCCAGTTGAACATCTTCTCCAGGTTAAAGATACGTTCGCCTATCAATTCAAACTCATCTTCACTTTGTTCCACTCCGGTAATAGCTTCAATAAAGTTCTTGTATGAGGTTTCATCCTTATACCACTCACCGGCAAAGCTACATGCTCCGAGTGAATCTTGCAGAGCACTGAAATTCTGCCTACCCGGATTAGAACTGTTGAGGTGACAAGCTCCACGATTTGCAGTAGCATAGGTTATCATCATCCTGTGGGGATCAGGGTTTACATTCCATGCTGCCAGTTCATGTCCTTTTACATGTATTGCAAACTCTTGTGAACCACTTCCGACCGTTTCAGCCAAAGCCTTAACGCCCTTTGATGCAAGTAAGCCGATTCCATCTTTACTAACTATTTTATGGATCAATTGTAATGAAGCATCAACATTGCCCCATGTTAAATCAATTCCGTCAAGGAAATTTAAATCAATTAAATCTTTTTCCCTGGCTTCCATCAAAAAACCTATCACATTGCCGGTTGAAATGATATCTATTCCATAATCATCGCAAACGGTGATGAGTTTATTCAATCCTTCAAGATCTGATATCAGGAGATTTGCACCGAGCATAGTACCTGTTTCATATTCAGGACCATCATGAACCACACCGCCATAGGCTCCCTTGGCAAAACCACTTTTTTTACAGGCAAGCTGACAGGAGAAACATGCGAAGTCGCGCTTCCATATTCTCGCCCTTGAGGTTCGGGTATTTATCTTTTCAATTTCCTTAAAAGTACCCTCACGGTAATTCCTCACAGCCATAGAGCCATTGCTACTCGACCATTCCAGTGCATCTGAAGTGCCTCCTGTACGCCAGTTTTGCACACCTCCATCCTTATCTTCTCTGAAAGCAGTGCGCGCTTTTTCCAGCAAATCTAGATACATCTTATGTTTAGCCAGTTCTGGCTGCTTGGTTCCTCTCACAACTATTGCTTTCAGGTTCTTTGAGCCCATCACTGCTCCTACCCCACCACGTCCTGCTGCTCGTCCTGCAGTATTAATAACACTGGCATACGAAACCATGTTTTCACCACCCTGTCCAATATAACATGACTGGTATTCAGTGCCATATTTTTCCAGTAGTGCCTTATCGAATTTATCGGTACCCATACCCCAATATTCTGAGGCATCCAAAATTTCGACATTATCATCATTTATCAGAATATACACAGGCTTTTCAGCCTTTCCCATCACCACAATACCATCGTAGCCGGCAAACTTTATCTCCGGGCCAAAGAAACCACCCATATTTGCGTAAGATACTGTTGAAGCATGATCATATTTTTTAGTAATGGGAGAAGTGCGTGGGGATTTTGTAACCACACATGTCCTTGATGATGAAGGTATAGGAAGCCCGCTAAAAGGACCTGGCATAAAGCATAAAGGATTATCGGCTGAATATGCATCTAGACCCGGTGCTTTTATCCGGTCCCACAGTATCTTCATTCCCAGCCCCCTGCCACCCAGGTAGTTCTTTAAGTCGTCACTGCTAATCTTTAACTTATTTATCGCTCTGTCACTGAGGTTAATATCCAATATATAACCATATTGTCCTTTTATCTGATCCATTGTCACCTCCTATTCGGAATAATAATTTTTAATTAATCTTTCAGCTATCTCCTCGTGCGTAAGTCCAAAATATGCATTCTTAACATCAACATCCCTAAATGACAAAGCACCGTAAGGACAATACTTAACGCATTGAGGATCGCCTCCGCAATGATCACATATATGTTCAGGGAAATCAGTTTCGGGATCCATAATAATTATTCCGGCACCATCCTTTTCACAAAATCTTGCACAAGTGCCGCAGCTCAAACAAACACTGTGATTGGTAAGGATGGCAAGTGTAACAGGATCTCTGTAAATAGCCTTATGACCACTTACACTGTCAGGATCGGACGGACAATTAGATATACAAGGTGAATCAGGACAATTTGAGCAAACAGTGGGAATATCCACATCTGGGTTATAATGATGCACTCTTATATTGGCAAGTTTGGGATTACCTAACCCGTTCATTGTTTCATTGCCAATTCTTACAGGATGATGTATAGCTGAACATACTGTTTCGCAGGTTTTACATCCCGCACAACGATTAAAATCAACAATAATAGCTTTAAGAACCCCATTAGTTGACTCATTCGCAAAAAGAAAGCGAAAATTTCCCATGATGATCATTCCCCCGCCCCCAATTGCAAGCAGTTTTAGGAAATCTCTTCTGCCGGTATAAGTATGTGTCATTAATTAACTTTTTAAAGGTGCTAAAAAACAATTTTTTTCAACATATATCATTGCTAATTTAACGCTTTTTTGACTTTTTTTAACCGCTCTCCTTACTAAATTTTGATATAATTTTTTACTGTCTCATCCAACATGTAATATAAGTACCGGGCTGACACAAAAATAATCCTCCTGAAAATTTTAACTTTCTGGAGGATTATTTTGAATGATTACTGTTGGAAAATACCGTTCTATTAAACGATCTTGTTCAGTTTCATTTACTATGAATAATTTTGAATACTCCCGTTTCTCCGTTTTCCAACGTTACTTTAATAAACACCATCCCATCAGGATAGCATGAGAGATCAAGTGTGTAAGAGTTGTTTATAGATTCCAATTGAAGTCTCTTGAGTACTCCTGTAGTATTGAATAATTCAATTTGCCTGATGGTTTCAGTTCCTGTTCCAGAATTATTTATTGTTAAACGATCACTTACCGGATTAGGAAATACTGAAACCTTACTCAATACAATATCAGCTGTAGAGGTAACATCAGTAAAATGGGCTGTAAGCGACCGGTCAGATATTATGCTGAAAGTATATTCTTCTTCAGAAGAGACTATTTCATTGTTTTCTTTCCAATAATCAAACCTAAAGTTGTTGGCAGCAGTAGCGATAACAGTAACCTGAGAACCTGATACATAACTACCTGCACCAGTTACTGTACCTCCATCTACAGGGTCAGCTAAAAGGGCAACTTCATAGTTAATGTTTTGAGCTACAAAATGAGCTACTACCGAAGAATCAGAAAGTAATAGAAGTCCAAATTCCATTTCAGTAGAAATAATATTACTTCCTGAAGTCCAGTTAACAAAGTCATAATTCTCAGCAGGTGAAGCAGTGAGCATTACTTCAGTACCATAAAGGTAAGTACCTCCTCCTGAAACAGAACCACCTTCAGGAGGCATTGCAGCTGCTGTTATAGTGTAAGAAGCAACTTGAAAATTAGCTTGAAGAGTCCTGTCGGAAGTTACTACAAAAGTATATGAAGGATTAGTTGACACTATTGAGCCATCTTCAGTCCAGTTAATGAATTCATATATTTCACCAGGTGTGGCAGTTACAGTTATGGTCGTTCCTGAAACATAATTACCGGCTCCGGTTACAGTGCCTCCATCACCCGGGACTGCTTCTAAAGTAACCGTGAATGTTTCTGGAATAAACCATGCAAGCGCCTCATCAATCATTGTTTGTACATCATTGTCACTTTCAAGTTGTGAAATATCAAAGCTTATAAAGAATGATTTATATATCAGGTTGTCAAGCCATACCGCACAAGGATTATCCTTTGAATATGCATTTCCTGAGACAGGACCATCTTGAAACTTAAACGAAATATTAGAAGACCTGTCAGGATTGGTGACATCATCTGCATACCATGAAGGACATGAACGGGGATAAATAACATCAGGACTGTCCGCATTTACAGGGATTTCGAGATTTAAGGTGCCTATGGGAGAATTAGACACGCCAATTATACTACCACTATGAAAGCCTGGCGTATCAGGCCCTCCCAATCCATCTTCTCCGCCATAGACCGGAGGATTTGGCTGAACTTCAAATCCTGTGCGTAGATATGCGGTAGTAAATCTGTTTAAATAGCTGTCGTTAGGCAGCCCGTGTTGCATGGATGGCAGATTATCTGATGCAAAGAAGAGATTCTTTGGTGATGAAGTTGTACCACTATCAAGAAAATCAATCAATGCCAGGCATAAAGTATCATGTATTGGAGATGTACCTGTTGAGTTGGAATATGCAAAAATGATATTATACTGTGAAGGGATATCATACTGGTTATAAGCAGCCCAATTATAAATGTCGAACTGAACATTAGCATTGGTAAGCGCATTTATGTATTCAGGAAGTTCGGTATTGAGATAATCCTGATAGCCCGGAATATTTCCTGGTGACATAACCAATATTTCTGTTCCAGCTGTTGGCAGCACTGTGAATGTTAGTGATTCATTTAATGTAGAATCAAGGACAGCTCTGTTAGCATATGGTGAGTTATCAGTAGCCACATATTTATACTCCACTATTGAACCTATCGGTATGTCACTTATTGAATAGTGGTAGTGATTTAACTGGGTGATAGAATCATGAGTAACAGCCATCCAACCACTACCATAATTAAAGTAAAGTGAATCAGAAGCCAAACCCGACATATCGGTAATTATGGCAGTGAAGGTTGCGTTGTTATTGAAAGTATTCCAAACTTTACCTGTACTAATCAATGGTTCCTGATGATCAACACCGGGATAAAATCTAATAGCCATTTCGTTATTAAGAAGATTTCCTGCAGGGTCTGGTCCTATGTAGGTTCCGCTTTCAACATGCTCATTCAAATAAGCAAGTCCGGTTGAAAAGTCATCATTTTGAATTCCCACTGTTGCACTTTGACCAAAGT
Source organism: Omnitrophica WOR_2 bacterium (assembly GCA_050259095.1). GTDB lineage: Bacteria > Bacteroidota > Bacteroidia > Bacteroidales > Lentimicrobiaceae > Lentimicrobium. The sequence continues at coordinate 27,603 of JBLMZZ010000114.1, forward strand.
CATGAGGATTAGCTCCACCAGTCTGTCCATTTGAAACCGTTTTATATTGCATAATGATTTCACCATTTTCGTATAGAATGGCTTCAAAGCATAGAGTAGATGAGCCACCGGTGCCGGCAGCAAATCTTAAATTATTCCATTCAATTACAGTGTATCTCATTGGAGCTGTTCCAAACGTTTGGAAATAAACATCTCCTGTTCCTTCATCTGCTACAAGGTCATCCCAGAAGACAGAAATTAAAGCAGGCATTCCGCTATAACCCGGAATATAAGTGTAATAGTTAAAAATATTGCCGTCAGTGTCCCACCCATCATCAGGATATTCCTTCACCCAGTTATTATCAGCAAGAAGTAATGAGCCATTTACATCAGCATGAAAGAAGGTCCTTGAGATACCATAGAATGGGAAACTAAATCCAATTGGTATTGCTTCTGAAAAATTATCATCACCGGCAAACGATGGTACTCCATATGAAATAGTTGAAGTTCCGGTATTACTTATTTCAATCCAATTATATGTTGGCCCATCCGGTTCACCACTATCAATCCATTGGTAACTCATAGCATCGGGCCCCCCGGTGCCATAATGAATTACAACTTCAACATCTGTATCAACTGCATCATTTGTATTATTCGCATCACCTGTCAATGCAGTTGAAATGTGCACATTATAATCACCGGCAAACGTAGGAGTCCAAGCTGTAAAATGAACAGTATCAGTGGCTCCTGCAGCTATTGTCTCAGTATATGTACGTTGACCGGTATAAACAACATTGTTTAGCTGATCAGTTATTGTGCAATTAATTGGAAAATCGATAGTAACTTCTCCGGTGCCAAAATTCTTTATAGTTGCAACCGGATCAACAGGAGAGTTAATGAGAGAAAAATGAGGGGGGCTGCTGATATTTAAAGTCCCCACATCATTTGGGAGAGGCTGTCCTACTTTAACATCATCAACAATAAAACCATACGTATTTTGTGTCCAATGAATTGCAAGATAAACATTCTGATTAGCCCAGGGGCTTAAGTCATAGTTAAACTCCTGGTATGAAGAACCGATCCCTGAAATATTTGCCAGTGTAATATTGAAGTTAGCAATTGCATTACCGGTTGTTGATAATTTAACCTGCATATCTTCCGTTCCATACCATGCTCTAGCAAAGAAATTAAAAATATCACCTGCCTGTATTGCAGTTTGAGGAAGTACTAACCAATCGTTGCCATCATTATCATAGCAATCCACAAAACAAATATAATTACCTGAGTGTGCATGAGTTGGTTTATTAAAAGCTCTAAAACGAGACCCATCATTATTTACATCATACGTAACCCATCCTGCTGGAAGCACCCCGCTCTCAAAACTTTCATTAATAATCCACTGACCATAACTATTGGTTACATTTAAGATTACCAAAAAGATTATAAGCCATAATGTCCTGTGTAAAGAGATTTTTTTCATAAGCATTGAAATATTACTGTTAGAGATGCAAAGTAATATTGCAACACTGGATTCAGCAACTAAAGTACTTATGATTTGGTCAATTCATAATCCTTTTCAGAAGCGATTTCTGATTGATTATGAGCATTTTTCCTAAAAAGTGAAGGGGTTAGTCCAACGAATTTTCTGAATAGCGAATTGAAAGTGGAAATGTTGTTAAATCCTGATTCCTTAGCAATAGCATCAATGGAATATCTGTTAGAAAGCACAGGATCCGATAATAAAATCATAGCTTGTTTCAACCTGTATTCATTAATAAAGTCAGAGTACGTTTTATGGTATTCTTCATTGATCAACTGAGAGAGATAAGTCCTGTTTGTTGATAACTTTCTGGCAAGTTTATCAATTGTGAGGTCAGTTTTAGTAAAAATCTTTTCTTTTAACAACACATCTTTTAACTTGTCGAGCAGCTTGATCTTTTCATTAGCAGGTAATCCTGATCTATGCCTTTCTTCAATGTGGGTTTCAGTCACAATATCCATCTGTTGTTTCAGAACTCCCATTTCATATTTCACTTCATAGAGTTCTTTTTCTTTTCTCATCAAATCAATATTCTTACTAACGATATACTTGTAAGCCGCATTCTTATTTTTAAGTTGGATGACTATAATCAGTATAGCTACAATAGCCAGAATTAATCCTGTAAGCCAAGTAATTCCCAGAATACGTTGATTTTTTATTTTTGACTCCTGTAAATTGTTGCGATACTCCAATGAAATAATTTCATTACTTAACCTCTCATTAATGTATTTCTCCTCCAGCATGGCAATCCTGGCAGCTTTTTCAACATTTAAAAGGCTATCGCTCAAAATGGTTGCTTTAACATAATAATTAAAAGCACTCTTGTATTCTCCCAAATGTTCATTAATTTCAGAAAACTGTCTGTAAACATTAGCTATTTCAGCTAACTGGCCTGTTTTCTGATATATTCTTAAACTTTGTTTGCAGTAATACTGAGCCGAATCAGTTTTCCCGTTTTTTAGCATCAATTCTGATAAATTCAGATAAATGCTGGCCAAACCACTAATATCACCCATTGCTTTATCTATAGCCAATGCCTTTTTCAAATAAAGTTCTGCCGAACTGTAATTACCAATTTTAAGATATATAACACCTATGTCGGTAAAGTTTGAAGAGGTCCCCGAAGGATCATGGTTTTTTTCATCAATTTCAACAGCCTCGAAAAATATTGGCATTGCCTTTTTATAATCTTTCAATTCCAGATAGATTGACCCGGTATTAGAAAGGCATATACTATATCCCAGCTGATTATGTAACTTGTAAAATGAATCCCTGGCTTCTTCAATATATTTAAGAGCCTTTTTGTATTCTTTGAGCCGGATATATACCGTTCCAATGCTTAAATTACACCTTGCAATATGCAATGTGTCATTCATTTCTTTAAAGATTCTTAATGCAATGAAATTATTTAGATTGGCTTTTTCATAATCACCCATCTTTGTGTTAATAATTGCCAGGTTGCTATTAGCCATAGCAATATCACGACTTAACCCATTCTTTAATGCAATGATCAAAGCTTTACCGGCATATTCACGAGCCTTATAATTGTAGCCCTGTTCAAATGCTTGAAGAAAATGATCATTATACTGCTTAAGACTCCTTCTGACCGAATCTTCAGTACTTGCAGCTGATTGGAAAAAAAAGAGTATCCCAAGTACCTTAAATGAAAGACTAAAGAATTTCATTTAACAAAGCTACTAAAATATTTTTGAGAAGAGTATTAGAAAACCTCTTTAAACCCGGGAATCTCCTTACTAAATTTTGATATAATTTTTTACTGCTTTATCTGATACATAATATAGCAGAGTACCGGTGCACATCCCAACAAGATATCCATAGGGTAAAAAGGCTGCCATAAGCGCTGTTAGAAGGGCTATAAAGAAACTCTTTCTTGAATCGATGATATCTTTAATGAACATCATGAGCCAAAGACCTTCAAATAAAAGGATAACACCCAATATTGGTAACGGGAAGATATTCAATAACGCTTGAAAACTACTGCCAAAGAACAATCCCAGAAATAAAAAAAGTGCTCCATATATCAGTACTGAACCACCTGTTCGTGCTCCAAAAGCGTAATGACCTGCCATACCTCCTGAACCGTGACAAACAGGTATACCACCAATGAATGGATTAATCAGGTTCATGATTGAATAGGTAAAGCTTATTTTTTTGACCGATATTTTCTTTTCAGGAAAAAAATCAGCCGTAATTCTCTTCGTAGCAATAATTGAATTACCTATCGATAAAGGTATCTGAGGTAAGGCCAGCAACAGAAATCCGGTTAGAATGTCTGACCATCCCGGCATACGCAACGAAGGAAGCGACGGAAGTGTCGGACTGATTGTTGACAGTACATTATAATGAGTAAGATAGGCATATCCTGCTCCAAGCAGAATGATAAAAAGAGCAGGTGGGTACTTGCGGTTTCCCATGAGCAAAAGCGTGATTACGAAGGCAACAACAGCGACAATGATCCCATTTGATGAATCGGAAATCACATACTGTTTTAAAGCTATCATGGATAGTTGAAGTCCAAGACCAAATTGTATACCTCTAACCACAACCTTTGGAATATAACGTGCTATAACATCAACTAAACCTGTAATTGTTAGCAATAGCATTACAATCCCAATTGCAAGACCGCCGCCATAGATTACATCAGGGGAGATCTTTTGTGCTATCACAATCATGGCAACTGCCTTGAGTGGTTGCACCGGCATTGGAATTCCATAAATTAATGCTGTAATAATGTGCATTAGTCCGTAGGCAATAAGTACCGTACTGCTGTTCATGCCGGCAGCCAAAATCATACCTGCAATTAGCGGTAAATCGGTACCTATATCACCAAACGCACCCGAAATCTCGTTACGATTCAGACTGATCCTTTTAGGAAGTGTTTTAACAGTTAGCATATTGATTTAAGAGGGGTTCAAAAATAGACAAAATAAAAGATACTAAAATCCGTTTCATCAAAGTGCCCTACAATTACTTTAATGTGAGAAAGTTTGTGCCGTAAGCCAGTTTCAGCAATTTACACCTTATCTTTGTAATGATTCACTTACTATATAAAGAAAGAATAGCTTTTTTAAATCATGCTTTCACAACAAATATCAAAATAAATGAAGAGCACCATCGGATTTATCGTTTCTGGGATATTGATTTTCTCTTTAACCGGTATAATGCTAACATCATGCAAAAAAGATGATGTTAAAGGAAAAAATGATTACACATCGCAGTCAAATCTTTCGCAGGATGAAATAGCTGTTGAAGAAATAACTAATGAATCACTCGATGATGTTGAGGGATTGCTTGGAAATGATAACTCAGAGCTAAAATCAGGAAGAGTACCTTGTAATGCTACAGTTGATTCCACTGAAGTTATTAATGACACCATCACAATATACATCACTTATGATGGCCTTTCATGCAACGGGAAAAGAATCCGCACCGGACAAGTTGAGATACGTAAACGTGCAGGGACTAATTTTGGAATGGAAGGTGCCAGTGTTAACATCCGTCACATCAATTTTACAGTAACACGTGTAGGATCGGGCCACTCCATGACTATTAACAGTTCAAAAACCTTTACAAATGTAACTGGCGGATACCGGTTTATGCTCGGCCATAATGGTTTTGACACATTAGTGCACAGGGTGCAAGGTACGATTAACATAATGTTTGATGATAATAGCTCACGAACATGGACCATTGCAAGGCAGCTCACATACACAGGTACAAGAGGTGATTTTGCATTGACTGTTGAAGGCTTTGGATCACAGGATAATTACGACAATCTGGTTACCTGGGGTATTAACAGAAATGGCGCACAGTTTTATTCAATAATCAGTGATCCTGTTATTTACCGACAATCGTGTGATTGGGACCCTGTATGGGGATCAAAAATTCAATGGCAGCCCGGAGTGGATAAAAGTGCAATTGTTACATTCGGTTACAACGACAACAACCAATTAATTAACCTTAATGCTAATGAATGCCCCACACGTTATCGTGTTGACTGGAGTAATGGTAATTTTTCGGGAACAAGATTCATACCATTACCCTGAGCATTTAAGAGGTTGCTATTTTAATAACTAAAGGGACTGCTATTTTAATGACAGTCCCTTTAATAGTTTAATACCATTCTTGTTTAATAATGTAATGCAGGATATGTCATACGAACCCCGTACTTGATCATAAAAGCAGTATTTGAAATAATGAAGGGCAAAAGTGCTGTTGGGAAACCTTTCGGAAATACAGGAATGAATGAATAAATAACCCTTTTCATGATTTCTTTTAAGGGTTTTTCTTCCAAATCTGCTACAGTTTCCTGGAAAATTTGTTTTACAATTTTCTTTAGTTGTAAGAACCTTGGCTTTATATAATCTTCAATCAAATGAACTTCATACTCTTCAGCGAGGTTCAGGAATAAAGGCTCAAACTCTTGTTCGGGATTTTTTTCAATCATTTCAATAATAAATTCAGTCTTCAAAAAATTCTTCATTTCAGGGTTAAAGATTTCCCTGTCAAGATAGTTGTTAATAGAAAATTCTGTTCTCTGAGCAAGTGACTTTGCCTCATTTTCGATGTAAAACAGCCAATCATTGGTTACATCAGTTTCCTTCTGAAATAAAATCTGAGTCATAATAGTAAATTTTTATCGTTTCCCCTACTCATCTGGCTTTTCGGTAACGCCCCGTTTCAATGGTCTCCGGTCTCCATTTATCTGTTTATTTTATGGGTCAATTTTTCAAATATCAGAAGGTGAATATTGGTCAACAGTTATTTAACCATAAAAATTAACAGCCTCTAAATCAGTATGTTTTTACGAATTTGTGAGGAAAAATTACATTTTTAACATGTTC
>JBLMZZ010000115.1:0-12943 GCA_050259095.1 Omnitrophica WOR_2 bacterium
TGTATCCCCTTTTGTGGAGTGCCTCCTTAATATCTTTCAGGTTCTGTGCTTCGCGCACTCCCTGAGCTGTAATTCGCACAAGCTCACTACCCGCTTCTATCATACGGATTGCCTGATCAACAGTTGCCCGTGTATCAAGGGTGTTAGTGTTGGTCATTGATTGAACTCTCACCGGATATTCACCTCCCAGCAACAGATCACCGATTCTTATAACGCTCGATTTATAAAACATAAGGCAAAGTTACTTTTTTAATGAACATTCTTAATTGATTGTCGTTTCTATCTCATCTCGCCTTACTTGACTTCCTATACTGGAATTGTTTCTTAAGTTTTCAATTGGATCCTTAACAAAATCATAACCTATGAAATCAATTTTTAGCATGTTGTCCATCCTCACAGTGCTTTTCTTCTTAAGCTACTGTACGAGTAAGAAAGAAAATCGTGAATCCAACGATCAAACAAAAGTACAAACCACTGAGATGAGTCAGGCTGATCTAGTTAAAAAAGGTGAGTACCTTGTCACTATCGGTGGTTGTAACGACTGTCATTCACCTAAAAAGATCACCGAAAAGGGTGCTGAAGTCATTAAAGAAACCATGCTTTCGGGATATCCGGCTAACCGGCCAATACTGCAACCCGATAAGGCAGCCCTTAAGAAAGGATTTGCTTTAATGGCAATGGACATGACACAAGCCGTTGGACCATGGGGGGTTTCTTTTGCAGCTAATTTAACGCCAGATCCAACAGGTATTGGCAACTGGACAGAGGAACAGTTTATGAAGGCTCTCAGACAGGGTAAGTTCAAAGGAATGGACAATGGACGCGCATTATTGCCTCCGATGCCTTGGTATAACTATGCAAAAATGACTGATGATGATATTAAAGCTGTCTTTGCTTACCTAAAAAGTATAAAACCGGTAAGTAATGTTGTACCTCCACCCATGGCACCCAATGAAATAAAGTAGGAATAAGCTGATCATGTGCTATTTTGCTTAATTTTGTGTTCTATTATTTTGATACAATAGAATGCCTGCTACTTTATTTCCCCATAATTTTGAATTCTGCACGCTTGCCAGCGGAAGCAGTGGTAACTGTCATTACTTTGGCTCGGAAGAAGAGGGCATATTAGTTGATGCAGGCATCAGTGCCCGAAGGATTAAGAAATCACTTGACGAAATAGGCACAGGTATTCAGCGTATTAAGGCAATTTTCATCACACATGATCACATCGATCACATCAGTGCGTTAACCCGACTTACCAAGAGCTATCAAATACCGGTCTATTGCACTGAAGGCACCTGGAAAGGAATTCTCCGCAACCGTGCAACCTTTGATGTTGATCAATCGATGTATCGTGAGATAAAACCTTTTAGGCGCTATTTGGCAGGAGGTTTTGCAGTAGAAGCATTTCCTACATCGCACGATGCCCATGGTTCTGTAGGATACCATATTACCAATAACATAAAGAGTATAACCCTGGCAACCGACCTGGGTTATATTTGTGATAATGCGGCAAAGTACCTCAAGTTGTGTGATGCCATGGTGATTGAATCAAATTACGATGAGCACATGCTGTTATATGGCTCCTACCCTGCCCAGCTAAAACAACGTATTCACGGTCCCACAGGCCACTTGTGCAATGCTCACACAGCTCAGTTTATCGCCGACAACTACCATAATGGCATCTCGCACATTGTGTTAAGTCATCTGAGTGCTGAAAACAACACCCCCGCCCGAGTCATTGAAACGCTCGAAGCCGCTTTTAAAAGTCGTGGCGTTATTATAAATGGCACCATCATAAAGGCCCTTGCACGAGGCGAAAGGTCGGAGTTGTTTAATTTGTAATGGATAAAACTGACGAAGTCAATAATAAAACTTCAAACAACTACTATTTCCTTTTCTCCTCTCACAATCAAAAGCTGTAATGCATTTCAATCATTACTGATTAATGACTTTCATGACTTCGTTACGGCCATTTCCACTAATTTTAACAAAGTACATTCCTGAAGGATAATCCCTCAAATCAATCTGAATAACAGGCTCAGTGTATTGATTCTTGTAAATTAGATTACCAAATGTATTATATAAACTTACCTGAAGCGGTTCGCTTGATTTATGGTCATTATCTATTGTAACTAGCCCATCTGTTGGATTGGGGTAAACAGTATAGAATGATTTCGGTTTTGCGGGATTATTTGTAGAAACAGCACCTGCATTGACTGTCTTGAAGATGTCACCTTCACCACCAACCACATACCCATTTAATTCATCAGTAAACCAGATAGAAGAGGTGCCATTATGAATAAAACTTATTTCAACCCATGTCTTACCACTGTCATTTGTCTGATATAATTTGTCACTACACATGTATCCAATGTTTTCATTGACAAAGAACAGGTCAGTTATTGGATAATAATTAGAAGTGTCACCCAACCTGATCCATGATTGACCTCCATTTGTTGTCCGGTAAAGTCTACCTCCGAAACCACCAACAAAACCAGTATTTTCGGTTGGGAAATAGATTGACAGAAACAAATTGTCGTTGGGAAACATAAATTCACTAAAAGATTGACCGCCATCTGTAGTTTTTAGCACCGAATACGACTTAGCGAAATAGCCGAGATTTTCATTCAAGAAATGTAGATTCCGCGGCCACTCAAACTCATTATTGTATAATTCAACCCATGTTGTTCCCCCATCTATTGTTTTATAAATAACCCCATTTGATTCCCCGGTGATATAACCAACAAGCGGGTTGACAAACATAATATGTTGCAGGTAACCATTCCATTCAGTACCCGTTATTTCTGTCCAGTTATACCCACCGTCAGTCGATTTATATAGACCCACACCATTAGTAACGAAACCGGTCAATGCATCAGTAAACCATACTGAATATAACCTGTTGAATTTGCTCGAGTCGATTATTTTCCAGCTATTTCCTGCATCTGTAGTTTTTATAATCTGACCGGGTAAATCGGTTATTGCATATCCTGTATTAGCATCTGGAAATTGGAGATCTACAAAGCGCTCTTCTGTCACTGTTGTTGTATAATTTGTTGATGTAACACCACCATCTTCCGATTTAAATATTCTTCCATTGAAACCAACTCCAAAAACATTATTATCAGAGTTAAAGAAGAAACTACCAATTTCGTTCATACCAACTGATGACCATGTATTTCCGCTATTAGTAGTTTTCATTAAATGACCTCCTTCAATAGCATACCCTGTAAGGTAATCTTTGAAAAATAATTTGGAAGCCGTAATAACAGGACTATTATGGTAATCCCAATATGCTCCACCATTGTGTGTTACGGCGAAGTAGCCTGATTCTCCTGCCACAAAACCGGTGTCGGCATTCACAAAAAAGATTTTCTTAAGATCAAGCCTTGGTTCATGAATACTTTCAGTCCACGTTTCACCTCCATCGGTAGTCTTTAAAACTGTTCCCAGGTTAGCTGCTGCATAACCAATTAAAGATGTTGGAAAATAAATGGAATTTATTTGACTTGCATAAAACATTTCAGGACAAACATTATACCATGTTAAACCCCCATCAGTGGTTTTAAGAAGCTCATCAAAACCGCCACAGATAAACCCTGTATTGTTATCAATAAAATACATATCTGCAGGCGTTTGTGTTAAATTGGTTTCAAGCTCAGTCCAGTTTTCACCTGCATCTGTAGTCTTCATCAGGAACCCACCACTACCTGCAACATACGCTGTTTGTTCATCAGTAAATCTGATCATGGTGTAATTCACCAGTTTACCCGATGATAAAAACTCCCAGCTTTCACCATTATCAATCGTTTTTATAATAGTACCCGCTTCACCTACTGCATAACCAGTGTTATTATCAGTGAATACAACATCAGATAGGTCGGCTCCAATAGGTGCAGGGTTTACCCAATACCATTGTGAGAATGCTGACAGTACTACTAAAGAGAATAAAAGAGTAGAGATTGCTTTTTTCATAAGGGTAGTTTTAAATCTTATTCAAATATAAGTAATAATCTTTCAACAATACGTATTAATAATTCAATCATTTAAAATTTGAAATCGATCTTAGCTCAAACGATTCTTTAATGACAAATTGGCATCAGTTAAGTATTCATTAGGATAAGTGCCGATTAAAGAAATTGTTTATTTATCAGAACAGAATTTCGGGCTGATGCTTTTTTCGCAGAAGGCACATATATGGAGATATACTCAGATTTCGGTTACGACGGTTTTTAATAGAGAATGAGCAGTTAGGGGAAGTGCTAAATAGTTTTCTATGATATTTTTTCCACCTTACGGGGTAAATTATCAGATAATATTACCGGTACAGGGGGCATAATATCCGTTTTTTACTATCTTTGCAACAAAGTAGAGACTATGATAAGAAGAAAGTTGTTCTGGAAATTACTGAATCATTTGCAGAAGAAGGAATTCAGTATTATTACAGGTGCACGGCAAACCGGAAAATCAACAATTTTACGACAAATTGAAGACCATTGCAGAGAGAATTCTATCCCGGTTGTTTTTTTTAATCTTGAAAACAAGACTATTCTTTCAGAGTTGAACCAAAGCCCTGTCAATTTACTGAAATTCCTACCCGAATCTGATCAAAGGATGGTTGCTCTGGTTGATGAAATCCAGTATCTGGATGACCCGTCCAATTTCCTTAAATTTCTTTATGATGAGTATGTTGCCAAAGTGAAGATCATAGCAACAGGCAGCAGTGCATTCTATATAGATAGCAGGTTTACCGATTCATTAGCAGGCAGAAAGCGTTTATTTCATCTATACACCTGTTCATTTGATGAGTGTTTGGAGCTTACCGAAAAAACCACGCTGCTTGAAGAACTGGCAAATATCCGTTCCCGCCCCGATTATAAGAGTACTCAAATTGAGTTGCTGAGAATTGAATGGGAGAAGTATCTGCTATATGGAGGTTACCCTGCAATAGTTACCGAACCTGATATGCAGGAAAAGATATACAGATTGCGGGAAATCAGAGATTCATTTGTTAAAAGGGATATTCTTGAGTCGGGAGTTCAAAATGAAACTGCCTTTTATAAACTTTTTCAATTATTGGCCTCACAAACCGGAAACCTCATAAACGTGAATGAACTATCATCTTCACTGCAGATAAAGAATGAAACAGTCGATAACTACCTGACCATCCTGAGAAAGTGCTTTCATATATCGCTTATAAAGCCTTACTTTAGTAACCTGCGGAAAGAATTAACCAAAATGCAAAAGGTTTATATATTGGATAACGGAATGAGGAATTGCCTCATAAATAATTTTCAACCCATTACTCAAAGAACTGATAAAGGTGAACTCTGGGAAAATACCGTTTTTAAGCTTTTGGCAGAAATCAATGAAACGGATGAAATAAAATACTGGCGAACCACAGCAGGAAATGAAGTTGATTTTGTGTTGGCTCATTATGAACATCCAATGGCAGTTGAAGCTAAATTCAATAAGTTACAGGTTAAACCCGAAAAATATAAATTATTTACATCCAACTATCCACAAATAAAGCTTAACTTTTTATGGATGGAACCATTTGATGAAGAGTTTTTTAGAGCGTTATGATGAAATTATTCAGCCATATCATCCTGATTGCCTGTAGCGGATATACATCTCTTAACCTCTATAAGAAGTTTGAGAAAAGATATTCGAGATGGAAGATTAGATCAGCAGGAATAAAATAGAGAAGTGGGATATTGATGAACCAGTAACCCTCTGATTAATCTCGCACGTGCGGGACTCTAACCAACCGAGCTAAGGGTAAATCAACTTTCTCCAGGCTACATAATTTTTCTATGAAACTTCTGGATTTCTGCTTTTTGATAAAGCGTTCTATCTTCATTGTAATACCAATATCTTCAGAAGCAATGAAAACTGCTTTTTCCAGGGGCGGTGCTTTGAAGTAAATGTATTATGTTGTGAATTATTATGCTCAGTTAGCCTTCTTTCAACATTATCAGAGTATCCGTCGTAGTGTAGCTTTGATGTTTCGGAATGAGTGGTAAAAACGATAGCGGTAACTAAACCCAGACTATTATCCTACAACTTCACAAACCGGGATGTATAGGTTTCAAGTTCTTGGATAATGATGAGTTGGAAAATCCCAGTATTTAAATCAGAAACGGGAATCTGGATTTCACCCTCCTGATTAGGATTGGTAAAGGCATTATATACATTATGACCTGTTATATCGCAGATAATAATCGTTACCGGAGAAGTATTAACTCTATTCAACCGGAGATTTAATCTGTCCGAAACCGGATTTGGATACACAACAGGTACATTAATTTCTTTTTCGACTGCTTGTACTAGCAGATTATGAAAATTATATACTGTATTTGGGTCAATGATACCTCCAAGAAAATAAATATCTTTAGAGGAAATCATTTCCGGATTAGTAGGATTACCTACTAACCATAAGGAATTTGGTGAAAAAATATCAAAATCCCAATTATATGAGGGAATTAAGCTAACAGCTGGACCACTTTCTAATGTGAAATCAAATTGAGGATAGTTGAACAGGGAAGGTCCATAATGAATCTCTATATTACCAGAGATTTCGTATAGCCACATTTGAAAATTTATAAAATCAGAAGTAGTACCATTAAATTGTAATTCACCGTATAATCCTGCATTCTTCCATTCTATTTTAAGTACTCGATTGCCAGGCAAACCAAAAAGTTTGTATGAAAGTGGTGATTGTGAAACTGATGTACCATATCCGCGATCAACCAGGGCAGCTCCAAATGGAATAAACAATTGATGAATACCTCCCTCTTCTTTTGAGGATGAAAGTGTTGAACTCGATCCGTCTTGAAAGAAGAACAATGAGTCAATTACAGAATTGAAATACGGAAAATTAAAACCTATTGGAAATCCAAGTTCAAGCACATTCCATACCTGACCATTATTAAGTGAAACAGGATCTTCAAGTTCGGTGTATGTTCCGTTGCTAACCGAGAATGAATAGGACTGGCTTAATAGAAAATTAGGAAAGAGGATGATGATTGAAATTGTTAGAATTATTGATCTCATAGGTTGGATTTGTTTTTAGTCATTGGGGATTAAAGAAAAAAATGATTGATTAATTAGAACGAGAATCCATAGCTAAAAGTATGAACTTATCCAATAATTCATAACTTGTGATATGTAATATCTGAACCGTTTCTTGCCTAGCATTGGAGCAGTGAAGATTGTCAATTGATCCATGGCAATATTTACGTGGCAACTGAGGGCATAACCTCAAACCTGGCTTCTACGTCCTACGTTTAATCACTGACAAAGGATTGATTTTGAGGAAATTCGTAAAGATGTGAGTAAGTAGTAAAAGTTGCAGCTACCACTTTCACTATAAGCTTTACACTGCGGCTTTAACTTTTTGCTCCCCCTGTCCCGCATGTGTGGGAAACTTGCAACCCTCTGACTCTAGCCAACTGAGCTAAGTAAAGCCTATAAAAAAGGCCGCTTTACACTGCGGCTTTAACTTTTTGCTCCCCCTGTCCCGCATGTGCGGGAAACTTGCAACCCTCTGACTCTAGCTAACTGAGCTAAGTGAAGCCTATAAAAAAAGCCGCTAATAGCGGCTTTTTTGCTCCCCCTGCAAGACTTGAACTTGCGACCCTCTGATTAACAGTCAGATGCTCTAACCAACTGAGCTAAGGAGGAGTGTTATTTCCCTCAAAAGGGACTGCAAAATTAAGCGTTTATTCTAAATAAACAAGAAGTGATCTAAATTTTTCTAAATTTTTTGAAAATATTTACCGGTATACCCTGTTTTAGGCCACTTACAATAAATCATTGAGAATGGACGATGGCATTTATCGCCTTCACTTCTTTACCAATGATAATTGTGATTGTGGAAATGATTGAGCCTTAATGCCTGCATATTCGTATAGCTTTGATTGGCTTGGGATGAAAAGTACCCGGTCATTCCATATCCTTGCATCTTGCCGTACATTTCACTGTCATGTGTCCAGCAATCCCCAATTCCATGCCAATTTTGGTATTGTAACGTATCAAGTCCACATTGCCAATTTCCGCTCCCCCAATTACCATGACCCATATTCCAGTTCCATCCACCCATCCCGTAATTATGTCCACCATTATTAGCATAAATTGATCGACAATAATTATAAAAAGAATAAGAGAACAGACTATCAGCTAGATTGAATTGGTGCCAGAAATAATAACAGCTATCATGACTCCCATTTCCCGCTTGTTGGTGGTATTTTACTAAAAGTGCATCATTATTGGTTGCATCCTGATAATTTTTAAGCATCGCATTCGACTGAACAGATGGATCGGGCGTTGAGGTAGTTGTTGAGCTTTCCTTCTTGCATCCAGTTAAAATGATGAGCAAGGAAAGGGTAATGAAGATGAAACTGTTTTTAACTGTTTCCATTATTATCATTTTAAGTTACTTATATCATTGTAAATCACACATATAGAAGTAACAAAGATACAGAAATTGTTGTTTTAAAGCAAATTGTACAGGTGGGCAAAATTATTAGCAATAAAGCTCGACATATGCGACATAAAAGACACATCAGTTTAGGGTAAAGTCCTTCTACTTTGGAATGTTCTATAGCCGGTGGTAACATCTCCACTCCTTCCTAAACATGTATGCTAAACTGTTGTTTATTAACACAGTCAAATTCTATCCTCTAAAAAGCAGTTTATGAAAAATAAAATCTTTACTCTCATAATTATTTTCTTAGTTGTTTCTCTTGCTGCTATTGGTCAGCAGAATGGCGATAAATTGTTTCCCGTAAATAGGGATATCAGGGGTATTTCCTTACGAATGCCGCATCCTGAAACAACTTTCGGCACTTTTACGGAAATATCACCTGCCGATTCTCTTTTTATAACTCCGGCAGATGAAGATTTCTGGGTCGTTGCAACAGCTGCAGCCGATTATGATAATGATGGTGATCTTGATATCGCTGTTCTTGGTTTCTATGTTGTTTATAATGTAAGTGCCGTAGACAAGCTCATTCTTATGCGAAATGACAGTCTTGCCGGTCCTGATAATTGGAAGTTCACCTATTTTGATGTACCACTTGGTTCACTTACGGCAGGAGCATCTGATATGGCCTGGGGTGATGCAGATAACGATGGCGACCTTGATCTTGCTGTAGGTACCGATGCTAATACAGTGATTTACAAAAATGATAACGGAACTCTTCTGTTAACCGATACCAGTTTACCCGGATACTGGGAAGACAACAGTCAGGCTTACTTTAATCTGAAGTCAATCACCTGGGCTGATTATGATAATGATGGCGACCCCGACCTGTTGATTCCTTCAGTCTTTAATTTCGACACCTACAATTATTCTACTGCCTTAATGCGCAATGATGGACCGAACACTACCGGAGGATGGATATTTACTGAAGTTGATTCTGTGTTTGCACCAACATCTCACGCTCAGAGTATATGGGCAGATGATGATGCTGATGGTGATCTTGATCTTCTTCTTGTTAACATAGCTCCTTTATATGGTGATGGATTTATCTACCGTTACCAAAATGAAGGTAATGGTGCTTTTACTGGTCAGAGCATCCTCGATTCATTGAGCATTGAACATGGTGAAGCACAGTGGGGTGATTACGACAATGATGGCGATCCCGATATCCTCGTTGCCGGGAATATTAAAGAATTAGACGGCTCCTTCACTCCAATGTCTCTTAGGATTTACCGGAATGACAATGAGATTTTTAACCCCATTGAAGTCATTCCAAATCCATGGGGCGAAGGGTGGGTAGATTTTACAGCTGCCACCTGGGCTGATTATGATTCAGATGGTGATATGGATATCCTGCTTGCCGGGCATTATAATTCGGGGGTTGAGATTGAAGGAAGGGCCAGAATTTATTCAAATGATAATGGCCTATTTACAGATTCGGGAAATGAACTTCCGGCTCCTCACTCAAGCGGCGACAGGGGTGGTACGTTCTCCTGGCTTGATATTGATGCAGATGGTGATCTTGACTATTTCATTGCAGGAGAGTATTTTGTGCCCGGAGGAAATGGTCTTGTTGAGGCCCAAATGCACCTTTATCGGAATGATGCTCCCACATTAAATCTGGCACCGTCACTTCCAACCGGATTATCCATCATACAAGTATCAGATAGTTCAGTGCTCCTTTCGTGGTTACCGGGTATCGACGACCATACTCCCGGTAACGCACTAACCTATGATTTGAAACTATTCCGCGACAATGTACCGGTTTCACTTCCTGAGCGCACACCCGAACCGGGTAATGTTAGTACCGTCACCCAATGGTTGTTTAAAGGGCTGCAAAATGATGCGCTCTATTCATGGACGCTCAGCACAGTCGATGCTGCTTATATTGGTAGTGAGGTTGCAACAGGCCAATTTACCATGGGCCATGTTTCTGTTAAAGTGCCTGGTGATGACAGTTCAAACGGTTATTACCTGGGTCAAAACTATCCCAATCCTTTTAATCATTTTAGCAACATCATGTATTCAATTCCTAAGGATGAAGAAGTTAACCTCACTGTATACAGGTTAAACGGAACACAAGTTGCTAATTTGGTCAGTGAAAAGAAACAAGCAGGTACTTACACGGTAACCTTTGATGCAAAAGGTTTATCAGATGGAATCTATTATTACAGATTTCAGGCAGGTGAATTATCGTTATCGAGAAAAATGGTACTGTTAAAAGCTCAATAACTGAATGTTAAAATTACGGATAAGAAAAAGAAGCCCCCTTTTCAGGAGGCTTCTTTCTTATGTCTATTTAACAACCATCAGGATTGATTTTGAATGATTTTCATCCGTAAGTCTGCATGTGTAAATGCCCGGTTTAACCCTTCTACCCAGGTTATCGACTCCATCCCATTCAACTATAGAAGATCCCGATTTATAAAAGGCATTAACCAAATCACGTACTATCTTGCCATTAAGATCATAGATGCTTACGCGGATGCGTGCATCATTCATCAAAGAGATATTCAGCGTAGTAGAGCCGGTTAAAGGATTGGGATAATTCATCAAGGATAACCTGGTTTCAGTAACCGGGGTATTTCTTACAGGAGTTGAGATAACCGTAAGAACAGCTATCCCCCGACTTAAACAGCTCATCCATAACTCATAACCATTCTGCAATTCTTTTATTTCCATATCAGGGATCTGCGCGTGTGGCAATCCTCCATCTTCAACAGGAAAAACACCAAATTGAGTGCCGTCAAACCAGCATAATCCTATGCGGGTGGTATCAACACTATAAATATTCGTGAACCACAACAACCCGTCGGGACTATAAGCTAATGGTGTGATATTTTCACCAGGGATGCTGCTGTTTGATGGGGAGAAAAACTGATAGGTGTCATTGTTGGCATCTAGTTTAAATAATCCTTTGTTTGAACCTACCCACGAAATACCATCCGGTGAAGGTACCACTGACGTGAGAACATCACTTTGTGGATCAAGCTCCTGAAAATCATCAACCACCTTCGAAAAATTATAACTCCCATCTGTTCTCAATACCTCATAGCTTGAACAAGCCCATACGGTGCCCGGCATTGTCGGGTCTTTCTTAATACCTGCTCCCGTGCCTAAAAACGGAACGGAAGACCATACTTGTGTTGCGTCATTATAGTATGACAGACCTTCATTTTCGCCCAAACTCCATAACCTGCCTTGTGAATCTTCAGCTAGTCCCCTTGATCTTGAATTGTTATAATTAAGCGAGCTGTATGAAGATCCATTCCAGCTATACAGGTAATTGAACATTGGATTTATTACAATCGTTCCATTCGACGGACGGTAGTAAATTGCTTCTGTATTATCTGTGGGGAAAGGAAACGGATATCCCAGACCATAATTATACCCATTGAAACCGGTCCAGCTGGTCCCATCAAACTTCTGAAATCCACCAATACCTGATCCTGCATTACCTGTCAGCCATACATTGCCCTCATTATCAATCGTTAAATCCTCCACAAAATAATCAATCTGTGATGAATTTGTAATCCGGTAACGCTGCCATTGACCGGTTAACACATCCCTTTTTGCAGCTCCTTCAACGCCACTCACCCATATATTGCCTGCTCCGTCAATATCCAATCCGTATGTATATGCACCATCACGCCAAATCCCCTTGCTTTGCCATTCTGATCCGTTAAACTGAAACACTTCATTATTTGACCCAACAATTAGTGCTTCATGATTTCCAAATGCCTTAAATGCCCATATATCGGATACCGCTGATGTTGGTTGTGATGGAGTTACCCATGTACCATCGGGAGTCATGTAATCGAGTGAAAATGTGCTACCTGTCGAAGCAACCCTCAGAGCCCAAAGATTTCCCTGTCCATCAGTACAATCATTACCGGGTAATGAAACCACTTCACCCGCCTCATTATTCTGAGGCAATAAAGTAAAAAGCTGCGTATCACTATCATAAGTAATCATGGTATTCCAACCGGCACCATCAATCCAAACCGTATAACCTCCAGTTGGTTTACTCTGAACCGAGACCTGTTCACAAAAAGCAATGAGGTCCGGCCAGTTGTTTGAAGTTACACCATATCCCCAATATTGCCAGGCATTTGTGGCAGGATCAAAGTGAACCAAACCACCCTCTCCCCAATTTGAATAGAACACCGCGGCCCATATTGAACCATCAGGTGCCACATCAATATCCATAGTTCTTCCGCCCGGGTGTATCGAATTACTTGCATCCCAAAGCATCAGAGAACTTCCACTGACTGCAGGGTCAAATTTCAGGATACCTTTCCATGTTGCCATCCAAAGGATGCCATTTGAATCTTCTGCAATATCCGAAATTCGTGCTGAACCTATATCAGCGGTGCTGCCCATTACCGGGTATTCAACATTTGAATAGTTGATCCACTGGTTGTTGAGCTGAATGTACTTTGAAAAGCCTCCTTC
>JBLMZZ010000116.1:0-2852 GCA_050259095.1 Omnitrophica WOR_2 bacterium
GTTGCACTGGTCTTATTCATCTGAGAATGATCATGCTGTGCATAAGTAATAGTTACACTGCACATTGCGAGTGTAAGAGTTGCAAAAATGATTTTTGCTGATTTCATAGTTTTAGAATTTAATGATATAACAATGATTTAACTATTTATTATTGTAAGATAATATCAGCAGTTTTGTCCTGCGGATAAAGTCTTAGGCAATGCTTTGAAATTAGAGGACACAGAGAATCAGCACAATGGCTTATTGTGCCCTGAAATTAAGGGGAAAATTAAATACGGAAAGTACAGAGGCCGGACAATGACACACTTCCGGCATACAGCACACCGGGAGGACTCTCTGCAATGATAGTTGATGCACTGGCAATGAGTTCGGCTGCCGGATGAGTTACCGGTAAAAAGTACATCAACGAAGTAAAATGTGGTATTGATTCAACATGAAATGAAGAGGGACTGAAGTTGGAATCAACAGCATAAACAGCATTTTCATTGTGGCAACATGAGGATGCCAGTGAAGCCCCTGTTGAGCTCTCCTGTATATCGGATATCATTCCACAGCTTGCCTGTTGTCCAGAGAAAGACCATTTAACTGCAGCGATGCTTCCGGCGCAATAATGCGTAGAAACAGTTGGGTGCATCCCTGCAATAAGGATGAGCACTGCAAATAATATGGATAACGACTTTCTCATTCAGTTTATTTAATAACCTTCAATTCATGAGGTTAGTTACTAAAACAATGCAAAAGTAATTTATATTGTATTATGTTAGTGATTTATAAGATTCTTTAACAGAAAATTAACGAAGTAAGCATTCAGCAGAATTTTTGCTATATCTTTGCTAATGCAATGGCCATTACAGTAATCTGCATTGCATTAAAATTCGTAACAATGAAATTTTACGATAGAACACAAGAGATTATTTTGCTGCAGCAGATAGAATCACGTTCGGTTGGTATAGCCCAAATGACAACAGTAACAGGTCGCCGGCGTATTGGAAAGACTACGCTCTTAAAAAATGCATTTGAGCAAACACCCTTTCTTTATTTTTTTGTTGCAAAAAAAAATGAAACACTTTTATGTGAGGAATTTACTATAGAGGTAAGTGAAAAATTAAAAATTCCATTAGGCAATTTTCAACAGTTTGCCGATCTTTTTAAAGCCTTAATGCAGCTATCTGAGAACATCAATTTCACTCTTATAATTGATGAATTTCAGGAATTTTATAATGTAAATCCTGCTGTTTTTAGCGAAATGCAGAATATCTGGGATTCACTAAAGGAAAAAAGTAAAATTAACCTAATTCTTTGCGGATCTGTCTATTCATTAATGAAAAAGATATTTGAGCATTCAAAAGAACCATTGTTTGGACGAGCAACTTCCAAAATAGTTGTAAAGCCGTTCACAATAAGTACCATAAAAGATATATTAAACGATTTTAATCCTGGCTATTCTTATGAAGATTTATTAGCGTTTTACATGGTAACCGGAGGAGTTGCAAAATATATTGAACAGCTAATTATGATGGGTGCTTTTACCAAAGAAAAAATAATAAGTGCAATATTCCGACAAGATTCATTTTTCCTCACAGAAGGCAGAGACGTACTAATTGATGAATTTGGCAAAGATTATGGTAACTACTTTTCAATACTTTCTTTAATTGCATCCTCAAAGACGGACAGAGGAGCAATTGAAAGTATATTAAATATTTCAGTTGGGGGCTATTTAGACCGGCTTGAAAAAGATTTCACCCTTATCAAGCGCAAACGTCCTTTTATGGCAAAAGAAGGCAGCAGGAACAATATTTACTACATCGAAGATAATTTTCTTAATTTTTGGTTCAGGTTCATATATAAATACAGAAGTGCAGTCGAAATCTCAAACCTGGATTATGTGAAAAATGTTGTGGATCGAGATTATGAAACCTACTCAGGACTCATTCTTGAAAAGTATTTCAAAACAAAACTGACGGAGTCAGGGCAATACTCGGACATACAAGGATACTGGGACAGCAAGGGAGAAAATGAGATTGATATTGTTGCTGTTAACGAATACGAAAAGCGATTAGATTTTTACGAGATAAAACGCAATCCTGAAAAAATAAACATCAAATTGCTTAAACAAAAAGCAAGTGTAATCACTTCCTTTCCAAAATTTAAAGTGAACTATATTGGATTATCCATCGGGGATATGTGAGTATTATTGTCTGACAGGTTTATTATATGCGATAAATCGAGACTCTACAATTCATCTTTCATCCTTTTCCTTTTATCTTTTATCTTCCATATACCTCACAAATTAACTTTGCTAAACTATTCATTTGGTTCTTATACTATCAGATTTTAATTTAACTTTGTGGCTTCTGCAATCTGAATAGAGCGATGGATAAGACTTACAGAAGAACACTACTCGTGTTTTTTCTTGCCGTAATGATAAGCTTTAATGCTAAGTCACAATTGATTATAACCCAATGGAATTTTGACAGTGCAACTTACATTCCTTCAACGGGCACAGGTGTGGCTGAGAATATAGGAGGTACAACCACTGATTGGGTGGCCGGGCTTCCCGGAAAAGCCTGGAATACTAAATCTTATCCCGCACAGGGAACTAACTCGGGTAGTGGTGGTGTGGAATATATGGTATCAACAAACGGTTATACCAATATCTCGATAAGCTGGGATAACAGGTTCAGCAACACCGCCGCTAACAGAATACGTCTTCAATACACTATCAACGGTAACGATTGGATTGATTTTGAGGCCTCTAACGAAAATGCAACAAATCAGCGTGATGATATAGAAAGGGGGTTTGATGATGGACGCTTTGTTGCCGATACCGGTTCAGCATGGTTTAAACGAAG
>JBLMZZ010000117.1:0-16485 GCA_050259095.1 Omnitrophica WOR_2 bacterium
TATGGCAGAGAAACTGATGCAGGTAAAGTAATTGAGTATGCCAAACGTTTTCCAATGATGTCTGAATATCAGGTACTCATCATAAAGGAAGCGCAGGATATGAAGACTATTGATGATCTGCTCACTTATGTTGAGAAGCCGCTGAATTCAACATTACTGGTGCTCTGCTATAAATACAAGAAATTTGATAAGCGCAAATCACTGCCTAAAATCATCGAAAAGAAAGGTATTTATTATGAATCACCACGCATTTATGCCGATAAAGTACCTGCCTGGGTAACTGAGTTTATTACTTCACGAGGCTACAAGGTAACACCCAAAGCTGCAATGCTGCTGGCCGATTTTCTGGGAAACGACCTTTCAAAAGTCGCCAATGAAATAGGCAAGTTATTCATATTGACTCCTAAAGGGAGCACAATCACCGAAGAGTTGATTGAAAAGAACATTGGTATTAGTAAAGACTACAATTTTTTTGAATTTCAGGATGCATTGGCATCAAAGAATATTGAGAAAGCAAATAAAATAGTCAATTACTTTAATTCTAATCCGAAGGAAAATCCATTGGTGAAGATTGTACCGATGACCTATAGTTTCTATTTGAAAGTTCTTCTATGTGCATCTCTAAGCGACAAGTCACAATCTTCTATATCCTCAACTTTAGGTATTGCACCATTCCTCACAAAGGATTATGTGAAAGCAATTGGAAATTATTCCTTTGAAAAGCTTACTGAGATCATTTCAATATTAAGAGAGTTTGATCTGAAAAGTAAAGGTGTTGACATTGGCTCTACTACAGGTCCCGATTTAATGAGAGAGATGCTATTTAGAATACTGCATTGATTGAACACATCGAACCTGTCAATTTTTATTATTTCCTGCAAAAAGTTTTTCGATGTTGTTCTTATACTTCTCATTAATAAAAGCTCTTTTGAGTTTCAATGTGGGAGTAAGTTCACCAGTACTCACACTCCACTCTGTTGAAATGACATCAAATTTCTTAATCTGTTCTGCATTCCCAAATTGAGCGTTCTTTTCATCAATCACTCTCGATAATCTCTGGCGTATAATAGGGTTGTTGACCATCTCTGAATCAGTAGTATAGACATGTCCCTTTATAGAGCACCATGACCTTAAATGATTAAAGTCGGGTACTATCAAAGCGGCTGCAAACTTCTCATTCTCACCAACCACCATGATATTATCAATAAAAGCTGACTCTTTAACCCTGTTCTCAATCAATTCCGGAGCAATATACTTACCTAATGAAGTTTTAAATATCTCTTTCTTGCGGCCTGTTATACGCAACTGGCCCTCGGGTTCAAACACTCCAACATCACCGGTATGAAACCATCCGTCAGCATCAATTACATGGTTAGTAAGTTCAGGGTCCTTGTAATAGCCCATCATAATGCCCGGGCCTCTTGCTAGTATCTCGCCATCATCAGCAATCCTTACATCAACACCACGAAGTGGCGGACCAACAGTGCCTACCTTAATTCCATTTTCGTCAGTACTTGTCACTGCGACTACGGGAGATGTTTCGGTAAGTCCATACCCTTCATAAATAGGCAATCCGGCAGCACGGAATGTTCTAACAAGCTTTGGTTGAATAGAAGCACCTCCCGACACAATGATCTTGAATCTTCCTCCCAGTGCTTCACGCCACTTAGCAAATATCAACTTGTCGGCAAGCTTATGCTGCATCATATACCATGTGTTGTTGTGACCATTTACATCGTATTTATCAGCTAAATTGACTGACCAGAAAAAGATCATCCGCTTAATACCTTTCAATTTACGGCCCGTGTTAATGATCTTATCATAGATTTTTTCAAGCAACCTTGGTACACAACACATTATATCAGGGCACACTTCGCGTATATTCTCACTTATAGTAGCCAGACTCTCAGCATAATATATTGAAACACCCAGATAATGATACATGTAATTCAGCATGCGTTCATAAACATGGCATAATGGCAGAAAACTGAGTGCCCTCCCCTCTTCTCCGAAGGTAGGAATATAAGAAACTGCTGTGAAATTTGAAATGATATTAGCATGTGAGAGCATCACACCTTTAGGATTTCCGGTTGTGCCCGAAGTATAAATAATTGTAGCAAGGTCATTAGTACCAATACCACTCTTTATAGCTTCTACCACCTCAGGAACAGGCATTTTTTCACCTAATGTAAGAAGGTCATTGAGGTTCCTCTCACCATTTTTCCCTTTAATAGTGAAGATTTCTTCGACAGATGCACAGCTTGGCACCACTTCTTTTATTTTCTTCACCTGATCATCACCGGTAACAAATACATACCTTACCGATGCATGATTAAAGATATACTGGTAATCGGCCTTGCTAATCGTAGGATATATCGGTACATGAATAGCCCCAACATGCATAATTGCGAAATCAAGGTAGTTCCACTCAGGCCGGTTGTTCATAATGGTGGCTATAACATCGCCTTTCTTAACACCAATTGCAATGAGTCCGTAACTAAGCAGATCAACAGTTCTTCTGTATTTATCTATATTAATAGTCTTCCAAACACCATCTTCCTTAAAAGCAAGAACATCATCTTTTGGTTTAAAAGTCGCGGAATAATGAGGCAGGAGATCAAATAACCGTTCTATGGCCATATTATAGTGATTTAACAAGTAATCGTATCAACACTCAATAATCTCAGACTTTCTGCTTATTGAAAACAGTAGCAGAAGCCTGGGCAGAAGGCATAATCAATAAATCATTAATATTTACTCGTGCAGGCAGGGTAGTAACGTAGTACACAACATCAGCAATATCATCAGGTAACAGAGGTTCAAATCCTTTATATACTGCACTAGCCTTATCAGTATCACCAGAGAATCTTACAAGCGAAAATTCAGTTTCAACAGCTCCCGGTGCAACCTGAGTAACCTTTATGTTTTTTGTTACCAGATCCATCCGCATTGCTTTGGTGAGTGAATCAACCGCTGCTTTAGTGGCACAATAAACATTACCACCGGGATATGTTTCCCTCCCTGCTATTGAACCTATATTTATTATATGCCCGGTACCCCTGGCAATCATTAAAGGAACAACAGCACGTGTAACATATAACAAACCTTTAACATTGGTGTCAATCATCCTTTCCCATTGCTCAGGTTGACCTTCATCAATTGTATTTAGTCCTAGTGCAAGACCTGCATTGTTAATTAGAATATCAATTTTTCTAAATTCTTCAGGTAAACCTGCAATTGCTGATTCCACCTGTCCTTTGTCGGTTACATCAAAAGCAACTATGTTTACCGAAGACTTGTATTTATGAATAAGATCGCTGGCCAGAGATTCCAACCGTTCTTTTCTTCTGCCTGTAATGATAACTTTATTACCCTCACTTGCAAATCTGTGAGCACATGAACGCCCAATTCCACTGGTTGCACCTGTGATTAAAACAGTTTTACTCATATTCCTCCCCCAGTGATGAATGATATTTCATCACTTGTATAAGGTCAAAGGTATTAGAATAAAATAGAAATACAAAAATTTGTTGATAAGTAATAGGGGCTTAACCCATCACTTTAACCTTAACTTTTGCTTCAACCCATTTTCTTGCATTCGTTAATGCTTCAATCCATGGTGAAACTTCGTCATTTTGCCGACATATTGGATAGTAAGCCCAGTTCCATGGATATAAAGATCTTTCTAGATGTGGCATTATTGCTAAATGGCGACCATCATCAGATGCTATAGCAGCTGTGTTATAATCACAACCATTGGGATTACCCGGATATTCAACATAACTGTACTTAACCGGGATATTATACTGATTTTCTTCCAATGGAAGTTTAAACCTGCCTTCACCGTGCGCTACCCATATTCCGAGTCTCTTACCTGTCATTGAACCGAGCATCACTGTATGATTTTCGAGAATATCGACATTCAGGAATATTGATTCGAACTTGCCGGATGCATTATGTAGCATCTTAGGTTTCAACTCATGATTTGGGTTTATGAGACCTAATTCAACCATAACCTGGCATCCATTGCAAACACCAAGACTAAGGGTATCTTCACGAGCATAGAATTTATCGAGTGCAGCTTTAGCGGCAGGATTATATAAGAAAGCACCCGCCCATCCTTTTGCAGAACCGAGTACATCAGAGTTCGAGAAACCACCTACAAAGACGATCATATTTACATCTTCGAGTGTTTCCCTGCCAGAGATAAGGTCGGTCATGTGAACATCCTTTACATCAAAACCAGCAAGATAAAGTGCCCAAGCCATTTCACGATCCCCATTTACACCCTTCTCACGTATAATAGCTGCTTTGATTCCTGAAGGTTCCCGGCGATTAATATCAGCACCAAACTGCCCTAATTTGCCCGTAAAATCTTCACCGAACTCGTATGATAGCGGTTGTTTTGAATAATTGTAATATCTATCACGAGCCAAATCTTCACCACACTGTTTCTGATCCATCAGATAGGATGGATAGTACCACAGATTACGCAACTGATCGATCTCTAATTCAGTATTTCCATCGTGATATCTGAGTGTGAGGAACCTGCGGAAAGATGGTTTACCAATTACGTGGAACCTTATGCCGGCTTCATGTAAGAGTACTGATGTAAAGTCAAGGTCATTTACCTGAATAATAACACCAGGGTTCTCGCTAAACAGAAGCTTCACGATATCACTATCCTCAAATACTGACAGGTCAACTTCCATCCCTATTCCCGGTTGTGCAAAGAGCATCTCCAGTAATGTGGTAATCATACCACCGGCAGAAATATCATGTCCTGCTATTACAACTTCCTTTTCAATAAGTGCCTGAACAGCAGTAAATGCTTTGCGGAAATAGTGTGTATTAGTCACTGTGGGAGCCTCATCACCTATTGATGACAATGATTGTGCGAATGAGCTTCCCCCCAGTTTGAAATCATCATTACTAAAATCAATATAGATTACGCTGGCAGTAAACTCAGCCTGCAGGACAGGTTTAACGACTTTAGTAATATCACTAACCTCAGCAACTGCACTTATGATCACAGTGCCCGGTGATAATACCTTTTCACCATCGGGATATTTCTGTGTCATAGATAAGGAGTCTTTCCCGGTAGGTATGTTAATACCCAGTTCAGTAGCAAAATTAGCTGCTGCTTCAACTGCATCATACAACCGTGCATCTTCCCCTTCATTGCGGCAGGGCCACATCCAGTTTGCACTTAGTGAAACACCAGAGAGTCCATGTTCAAGAGGTGCAAAGACTATGTTAGTCAATGCTTCAGCAATTGAAAGCACTGACCCTGCTTTAGGATCTATTAATCCTGCAGCAGGTGCATGACCTAATGATGTAGCAATACCTTTTAATCCTTTGTAGTCAAGAGCTACCACACCCATATTATTTAAAGGAAGCTGTATTGGACCGGCAGTCTGTTGAACAGCGACTCTTCCGGTAACTGATCTGTCAACTTTATTTGTCAACCAGTCTTTACAACCTACGGCTTCAAGCTGTAGCACTTGTTCTATATAGTTCCTTAAAGATGATGCTTTATACTTGAATGACTTAAAGTTCTGATCTATATGTTTGTCATTCATCACCGTTCTTGGTGGTTTTCCAAATAAATCAGTAAGTTTAAGATCAATAGGTGTTGATTTATCTTTATTGTTGATAAATACGAGGTTATTATCACCGGTTGTTTCTCCTACTTCGAAAAAAGGAGCCCTTTCACGGTCGGCAACTCTTTTAATTAAGCTTAGATCTTCATTATTTACAACAAGACCCATGCGTTCCTGCGACTCATTACCAATGATCTCACGCTGAGAGAGAGTAGGATCTCCAACAGGTAACTGATCAATGTCAATCCTTCCACCGGTAGCTTCAACGAGTTCCGAAAGGCAGTTTAAATGTCCGCCTGCCCCATGGTCATGAATTGAGATTACAGGATTATTGCCCGATTCAGCCATTGCTCTTACAACATTGTAAACTCTTTTCTGCATTTCGGGGTTAGAACGCTGCACAGCATTTAACTCAAGTGCATTGCTGAACTGACCGGTGGCAACTGATGAAACAGCACCACCACCCATTCCTATGCGGTAATTATCACCTCCCATCACTATTACTTTATCTCCCGGCTCTGGTTCGTCCTTTAAACTGTCAGTTTTATAAGCATAACCAACACCTCCGGCAAGCATAATCACCTTATCATAACCATAAGTTGTTTTATTTTCCTTATGCTCAAAAGTGAGTACACTTCCGCATATAAGCGGTTGCCCGAATTTATTACCGAAATCACTGGCACCGTTTGATGCTTTAATGAGAATTTCTTCGGGTGTGTGATATAACCATTTACGCGGTTTCATGTTCTTAACCCACGGATGCTTCTCTTCATTCCGGGGATAAGAAGTCATATAAACAGCTGTTCCTGCAATAGGCATTGACCCTTTACCACCAGCCATACGATCACGTATCTCTCCTCCGCTTCCGGTTGCTGCACCATTAAATGGCTCAACAGTTGTGGGGAAGTTATGCGTTTCTGCCTTCAGTGAAATTACCGATTCAATTTCCTTTATCTTAAAATAATCGGCTTTATCTTGTGTTTCAGGAGCAAACTGTTCAATTGCCGGACCGTTAATGAATGCAACGTTATCCTTATATGCTGATACAATAAGATTAGGATTAACCTTTGAAGTTTTGCGTATCATTGAAAAGAGACTTTCAGGTTTTTCCTCTCCATCAATGATGAATGTGCCATTAAATATTTTATGACGACAATGCTCAGAATTTACCTGTGAAAAACCAAATACCTCACTATCGGTTAAATCCCTGCCAAGTCGGCTGCTCAAATCATTAAGATAATCAATTTCATCGGTTGAAAGAGCCAGACCTTCTTTCTTATTGTACTCTGCAATATCTTCAATGTATACAATAGGTTCGGGCTGTTTATGAATTGTGAATATTTCCTGATCGAGCACTTCATAAATATTCTGAAGCATTGGATCATGAGGAGCATTTTTCTTGTCAGATTGGTAAAATTCTTCCATTCTAATGATACCTTCCACTCCCATATTCTGCGTCATTTCAACAGCATTGGTGCTCCATGGAGTGATCATTTCACGGCGCGGACCAACAAAAAAGCCCGATAATGACCGGGCTTCTAAATACTTTGCTCCACCCAGAAGCCATTCAAGTTTACTAACATCACTAGTATTAAATTCTTTTCTGGTCTCTACTACGTAGATACAACTACCTTTGAAAAAATGGATCATGGGATGCTTTTTTTCTGTTTTGAATTGCAAAATTACGAAATTAGCGTCAATTTTTATGATATTTGTTCCTTAAACTTTAAACCGAAACCTCATGTCAAAGAAGTACAAATTCAATGAAGATTGGGCATCAGTGATTGTAGGACTTATCCTCATACTGGCTATTGTTGCTACTTCCTTTTTTCCTGAATTACCTAAATTTGGTCCAAAAGCCGGGTGGACAGGCTGGACTGTTCTGAGTACTGAAATCTTCACCACCGGTAATTCAATCAGAGTTTTAATGACTTTCATGTATTTTTTCTTCTTTGCAATAGTAGGTTCATGGCTCATGGGAAGAAGAGGCAAAGAGTTATTGCCGGCTTTTCCTGTTGTATTTATACTTTCAATGCTGGCACAATTTGTGGCAAGCAGCGGTTCAATGAAAAACCTTGGTCTCGAAACAGTTATATTCTCTCTCGTAATTGGATTATTTGTAAGTAATGTAATTGGTACACCTAAATGGTTAAAAGAAGGTATTCAGAGTGAATTCTATATCAAGATAGGATTGGTGATGCTGGGAGCAACAATACTCTTCAGCGAAATCATGAAAGCCGGTCTGTTTGGTGTGCTACAAGCAGTTGTTGTTGTAATGAGTGTTTGGTATTTCGCTTTCTGGATTGCAAAGAAACTTAAGATTGATGAAGAGTTAGGCATCATGCTTGCCAGTGCAGTGAGCATTTGCGGTGTTTCGGCAGCTATTGCTACTGCCGGTGCTATTAAAGGTGATTCAAAGAAACTAAGTTATGTGATTTCACTTGTACTTGTTGTGGCTATCCCGATGATGATCTTTATGCCATTACTTGCTAAATGGATTGGCTTGCCTGCCGAAGTTACCGGAGCATGGATTGGAGGCACTATTGATACTACAGGTGCTGTTGTTGCAGGTGGTACTATTGCAGGTGACATTGCCCTAAAGTTCAGTACCATTATTAAGTTCTCACAGAATGTACTCTTAGGTGTTGCCGCTTTCCTTATTTCAATTTACTGGTCATACCGTCAATCAGGCAATACCATTAGTGAAAAACCATCACTTAAACTTATATGGGAACGTTTCCCTAAGTTTGTTCTTGGTTTTATCATCACCTCTTTGGTTTTCTCATTTCTTATTGAGGGTGAAGCAGCTAAAACTGCAGGTCTGACAATCAAGAGCTATCAATCGCTGTGGTTTAATCTTGCATTTGTTTGTATAGGACTTGAAACAAGGTTCAAAGATCTTGTTACACTTGATCGTGGTCGCCCTGCTTATGTTTTTCTTATTGCACAGGCCTTTAACATTGTGATCACACTCATAGTTGCTTATATTCTTTTTGGAATTCTCTGGCAGTAAGTGTTGAGAACTCTTGCAGAAGTATTGTAAGTAAACATTGGAGCCTGAAAGGTTGTTATTACTATCTGAATTACTAAGTTGACCCAAATTTGATCAAATCTTCAGTATCGATGATAGATCTAACCGCCATAATAAAGAAAGTGATACCATAGATAACACCATAAACCTGGCTGTTTGATTTAACTATTATGGCTATTCCAACAAGTACAAGTAAAAGAGCCAGAATATATTTTCTGATTCCTGATTTTTTTGTGGTTCCCATAACTTAAGTTATTGATTAACCCAAATATACGAAAAATAAGTGAAAAAGTGAAATATTTTAATACACTTCTGCCATAATGGCAAAGTAATTAAAAAGGCATAGAGTTTGATATTTGTTTGGCAACCAATTCGAATAATAGAATAATAGAAAGAACTTCTTAATTCTTAAGATTATTTTAATAAGGTAAAATACTACTTTTGTAGCACTAAAATGTAATTGAAAAGGAATAGTAATGAAACAAGAATCCAGCATAGAAAGAGTTGAATGTTTGATCATTGGATCGGGACCTGCCGGTTATACAGCTGCCATATATGCAGCTCGCGCTGATCTTAAACCTGTAGTATATCAGGGTATGCAACCCGGAGGTCAGCTTACATCTACCACTGAAGTTGATAATTTCCCTGGCTACCCAAATGGTGTAATGGGTCCTGACCTTATGCTTGATCTTCAGCAACAAGCTGAACGTTTCGGCACTGATTTACGTTGGGGTCTTGTAACTGAAGCAGATTTTTCGAACAGACCATTTGTTGTTACAACCGATGATGGTAAGAAGATACTTGCTGAGACTGTAATTATTGCTACCGGTGCAACTGCTAAATATCTCGGACTTGAGTCAGAAGCAAGGTATCATGGTCACGGTGTTTCGGCCTGTGCAACATGCGATGGGTTCTTCTATCGTGGCAGAACAATTGCAGTTGTTGGAGGTGGTGATACTGCGGCTGAAGAAGCTATTTATCTTGCAAAAATGACCAAGAAGGTTTATTTAATCGTTCGTCGTGATGAATTGAGAGCCAGTAAAGCAATGCAACACCGGGTAATCAATACTCCTAATATTGAAATATTGTGGAATCATGTTACCCGCGAAATACTTGGTGATGGTAAAGTTGTTACCGGTGTACTACTCGAAAATATTAAAACCGGCGAAGCAAAGCAAATTGAAGTTGAAGGTTTCTTTGTAGCTATAGGTCATAGTCCGAATACTCAGTTATTCAATGGTCAGATCGAACTCAATGAAAATGGTTACATTAAAACCATTCCGGGAACCACACAAACGAATATTCCGGGAGTTTTTGCAGCAGGAGATGTTCAGGATCCTATTTTTAAACAGGCTATAACCGCTGCAGGTACAGGTTGTATGGCAGCTCTTGAAGCTGAACGCTTTCTTGCAAGTGTACACATAAACTCCGAAACTGAAACTAGTGATTTAGTTAATTCACAAGGCAAATAAATTACCTGATTGATTTTTAATGGCATAAGAGAGGCTATTGACTTTCGTTTTAAGATATTTATTACCTGTTTTCATAAGAGAAGGCCCAATTTGTTAAAAGGGCCTTCTTTTCTTTTTTATCAGTAAAGTCTTAAATTTAGCAGTAGATAACTTAGTCCGCCAACAAATACATAAACCTTATTTATTTCTTTTTCTTGGGTTTCCACTCTTCGGGGATCTGTTCCATGGTGACTCAAAGAAAGGTTGATCGTTTCGTGGTTCCTTTTTTTCGCCCCTTGATTTAGGTGCTCTCGATTCAAACGGCCTGTCTGAAGTCTTTTTATAATCAGATGATCCGCTTCTTTCAGAAGATGAACTTCTTGAAGATCCGCTTCTTTCAGATGAGGAGCTTCTAGAATCTCTTCCACCCTCTTTTCTGTCTCTCCATGAAGACTTACCTCTGTCACCAGATCCTGAACCTTTTTCACTGTCTCTTGATGAAGATCTGTGGCTATTCTCACCATCACGTGATGACGGTCTGCGCCTATACTCTCCATCTCTTGATGAAGGTCTGCGACTGTGCTCCCCTCCTCTTGATGAAGGTCTGTGTGAATGGTCATCGTCTCTTCCTGAAGATCGTTTTGTTGTTTCACCATCCCTTTCAGAAGCTACTTCAATACGTACTCCATCAGGATTACGATCTTCTTCACTGAAAGATTTCAATACCTTTTTAACGGATGCTGAATCTATATCTATAAAAGAGTAATTTTCCATTATGTCAATACGCCCAACCTTAATCTCCCTAGAACGGGTAACTTCATTGATCAATCCAATAAGTTGCTGTGGCATAACACGGTCCTTACGACCAATGCTGACAAACATACGAGTTAAATCACGATCATCAAAAGAGTCGCGTCTGCGGCCTTCACGACGATTATCATCTCTTCTGTTACCTTCTTTTCCACTTTGATCTCTTAATGGTCTCTTATCCTCTTCAACATTCATATCCCTGGCATCGCGGTAGTATTCAAGGAAACGGTTGAACTCAAGCGAAACAAATCGCTTGATCATCTCCTCTTTACTCATCCATTCCAGTTTACGGAATATCACAGGAAGAAAAGATTCAATCTCCTGATCAAGCTGAACATTCTCCATCTTATCGATGTAATGGAAGAGTTGTTTTTCGCATACCTGAACACCGGTAGGAACTTTAGCTTGTGCAAATTCACGACCAATCATCTTTTCAATCTGCCTAATCTTAAACTTCTCTTTAAGATTAATGATTGAAACACTTATACCCAGCTTATCAGCACGGCCAGTACGACCACTGCGGTGAATATATACTTCAGAATCGTCGGGAAGATTATAATTTATAACATGTGTAAGATCATTAACATCCAGTCCACGTGCAGCTACATCAGTAGCAACAAGCATCTGAAGCGCACGGGTACGGAATCTGCCCATCACATGATCACGTTGAGCTTGTGACAGATCGCCATGCAATGAATCGGCACTATAGCCATCACGAATAAGAGAATCTGCAATCTCCTGTGTTTCAATACGTGTACGACAGAAGATGATGGCATATATATCCGGATTAAAGTCGGCAATTCTCTTGAGTGCAGCATAGCGGTCTTTTGCATGTACAAGATAGTACATGTGTTTAACATTTGCTGTTCCGGCATTTCTTTTACCAACCGTCTTAATAACAGGATTGGTCATGTATTTTGTGAGAATACGTTCAACCTCTGAAGGCATTGTTGCCGAAAACAAAAGTGTATATTTCTCTTTAGGTGTTGTTTCAAGAATTGTATCAACTTCTTCCTGAAATCCCATATCAAGCATTTCATCGGCTTCATCGAGCACAACCCATTTAACATGGGAAAAATCAACTTTCTTGCGGCGAATCATGTCGTTCAACCTTCCGGGTGTAGCAACAATGATTTGAGGCCCTTCGTGAAGTTGCCTGATTTGTGTTTCTATGCTGGCACCTCCGTACACAGCTGTAATCCTTACGGATGGCATAAACTCTGCAAAGTTCTGCAGGTCTCGCGATATCTGAAGACATAACTCCCTCGTTGGACACAGTATCAAGGCTTGTGTCATCTTAAGGCTGCTGTCAATATGGTGCAGGACTGGCAGTCCAAATGCAGCAGTTTTACCTGTCCCGGTTTGTGCTAATCCAACTAAATCGACAGGTTCTGAAATAAGGGTAGGAATAACTTCTGCCTGTACAGGCATAGGCTCTTTAAAGCCGAGTGCTTCAACTGCTTGTAGTAACAAGTCGTTCAAGCCTAATTCATTAAATGTGGGCATAAAATTTATTAAATTGGGCGCAAAGGTACAACTTATTAAGCTTGCTTGTGTAAATTACTGAAAATTAATACTTAATTATACGGTAACTATATGTAAAACAAACAATAACGTATCTTTTTTGACTAAGATCAGCTTGTTTTCAAACACTTATCTTTACATTTATTCATAAATGTTTGAAAAATACTAATTTTGACCACAAAAAAACAAACCATATCATGAAGAAGAACATAAGCATACATCTGGTGATCGCATCGATGTTTATTGCTCAGTTTTCAATTGCACAACAACCTGGTGATAAAGGTACCTTTAAAGTATATGAACCCGGTTATTTTCAAAACTCTATTTTGAAAGGTATTGAGGATTATGAAGCAAAAGATCAGGTTGCTCCTGCTAATCCTGTCTTTAAAGCCGAAGTACCTAAGGGAGTCCCAACTAGCAAAGACGGATTTAAACAATTCTGGCATAATGATCCGGTTTCACAGGGTAATACCAACACATGCTGGTCATTCTCAACTACTTCATTCCTTGAATCGGAAGTAAATAGAATAACCGGACAAAAAGTACGTATCTCTGAAATGTTTACAGTTTATAATGAGTATCTCGAAAGAGCTGAAGCTCTTATTAAAACAAGAGGAGGTAATTATTTTGGAGAAGGTTCAGAAGCAAATGCCGTTACTAAAATAATGAAGAAATACGGTTGTGTACCTTATGAATCATATACCGGCCTTTTGCCCGGACAAAAATTCTATTCACATGAAAAGATGTTCAATGAACTAAGAAAATATGTTGAGTTTGTGAAGACAAATAATCTTTGGGACGAACAGGCTGTAATGGCTAACTTTAAGAGTATCCTGAACCATTATATGGGTGAACCACCTGCTACTGTAAAGATTAATGGAAAAGAAATGACTCCAAAGGAATACATGACAAGTGTGCTCAAGCTCAATCCTGATGACTATTGTGATGTGTTGAGTTATATGCAAAAGCCGTATTGGAAGCAGGTTGAATATCAGGTTCCTGATAACTGGTGGCATAGTGCCGATTACTATAATCTTCCACTAACTGATTTCATGCAGATCATAAAGAAATCAATCAAAGCAGGTTATACGCTTTCTATCGGTGGTGATGTTTCTGAAGCCGGTTTGCTTGCACGTGAAGCAAATGCAGCTATTGTTCCTTCTTTCGACATACCATCAGCTTATATTGACGACAATGCACGCCAATTCAGATTTAGTAATGAAACAACTACTGATGATCATGGAATGCATCTGGTTGGTTATATGGAAAAAGATGGTGTTACATGGTTCCTTATAAAGGATTCAGGTTCAGGAAGCCGCAACGGTGGTAAAGAGAAGAATCCTAATTTCGGTTACTACTTCTTCCACGAAGACTATGTAAAACTGAAAATGATGGATTTCATGGTGCACAAAGACATGATGAAAGACTATTTGCCTAAATTTCAAAAGTAATTACCGGTAATCCTCTTTAAAAGGACCACCCTACTGTAAACCCCAATGATTCAATAAATTTGAAATCAGTGGAGTGATCGTAATATCCAACATCGTTTCGAGAGTAAGATTGAAAGTTCTGAATACCATACAGCAAATTAAGCATAAAACTATGCTTGTTGCTGTATTGGTATTTAAACCCCACTCCTGTCTGCATATAAACGCCGACTTCTTCGGATAAAATCACAGAATATCCTCCTTTAACTATTGTATATGGAGTAAATCGTTTGTTTAATGGATAATATCTGAAATCAACATAAATCGGAAGAACACTGTAACTACCTAATTCTCCGGGAAAACCCCATGCATAAGTATGTAAACCCACTCCAATACCTATACTTAAGTGTTGATTTGGTTTATATGCATGTACAAGATCAAGGCCATAGTAATCATCTTCATATTCCATATACCCATGTGCAAACCCTCCTTCAAGCATTGTAACAAATGGTTCGGATCTGGCACTTAAAGAATCACTTCCATTATTTTGGAGTCCATCATTCCCGGCAGCTGCATTGAAGGAATTGAAAACCAGTGAGATCAAGAGGCAAAGGCCAGTAAAGGTAATTGTCTTTTTCATCAGATATTATTTAAAAATTACTTATTTGTCTAAGGTGACTAAGGTAAAAAATAAATGACAACTATCCTCATTTGTGATTGTTTAAAAATATGAACACCGGCTATCGGCACTTTATTTCTGAGTTCGCTTTATCCAGGACATAAAATAAAACCTTTAAAATATAAAACTATGAAAGGACACAAAGTCAACATTGAAAGAGCAACCAAAAAAAACAATCTGTTCAGACAGGTACTCTACACAGCAAAGAATATGCAACTAGTACTTATGAGTCTGAAGCCGGGAGAGGATATCGGTGAGGAAGTTCATAAGAACGATCAGTTCTTCAGGTTTGAAGAAGGGAAAGGCAAAGTGCTTATTGATGGTAATGAACATGAAGTATCTGATGGTGATTCAGTAATTGTACCCGCCGGAGCAAGGCATAATGTCATTAATCAGAGTAAGACAGATCATCTTAAGATGTATACAATTTATGCACCACCTCATCATAAAGATCAAACTATACATAAAACCAAGGAAGTAGCTGAAAAGAGTGAAGAAGAGTTTGATGGTGTAACTACTGAGCATGTTGTTATGAGCAAGTAATATTCAATGTGATATTTACATTTTCATCTGGCAACTCAATATTATCATCGTTTCTTTACGTATATTTATATGTTCTTAAAAAAAGATAACAGATGATTAATAAATCGGTGGCTATCAGCATCTTTATCATACTGTATTTCACGGCAATAAATTGTGATAAACTGTATTCTCAAAAGTCAGACTCCTGTAAGGTTTTAATTCCTGAACTTATTGGTGATTATGAAGGTAATTGTAAGGATGGTTTGGCTAATGGCAAAGGAAGTGCTACAGGTGAAGATTCATACACAGGTATGTTTAAGGATGGAAAGCCTGATGGTAAAGGAAAGTATGTCTATAAAAACGGGAATAGCTTTACAGGCAACTGGACCGATGGAGTAAAGAATGGTTCAGGCAAATTTGTTTTCTATGTTGATGGCAAAGTAAACGTTCAAACAGGTTATTGGGAAAACGGAGAGTACATTGGTGCAACAAAACCAATGGATTACCGGGTAACCAATAAAATTGGAGTTGAAGAATACTCAATAAAAAAAGAAGAAGGTAATGAAGATTATGTCTCCATTAACTTCTTTCTTTCTATGACTAAATACATCCCTAGTGATTTACAGATGGAGGTATCATCAGGTGAAATTAAGCAGGACTTTAGAAGTTGGTCAATGCTTCATTATTCACTTCCTGTTACTTGCGAAATTAACTATACACTAAGAATTGCAGACACCTTTAAGGTTTGCAGATTTACATTCGAAATTTTAAAG
The DNA here is from genome assembly GCA_050259095.1 of Omnitrophica WOR_2 bacterium. GTDB lineage: Bacteria > Bacteroidota > Bacteroidia > Bacteroidales > Lentimicrobiaceae > Lentimicrobium. The sequence goes on from JBLMZZ010000117.1 coordinate 15,821, forward strand.
CCAGGCAAGTATAAAGTAGATATCAGGAACAACTAAAACTTCTTACCTGAGCTTAACTCATACCAGTTAACATTTCTTGTAATGTACATGGTAAATGCAAGGATTGCTGTCAATCCAATACTCCCAATCAGCAGTGAATAATCCTCTAGCATAAGTGTAACATAAACAAACGAATAAGTAAGAGCTAGCACTAAGACCAGCATTAAAGTTTGTTTTATATTATCGAATATTGATTTAGCATAGAGACCAATCATAGCAATAATTGAAACACTTGCAATGATATAAGCAATTCCAAAACTCTGGTACTCGGAGATAGAGACTAACAATGTGTAAAACAGGCATAACGCTAAACCAATTAGTATATACTGGAATGGATGCACTCGTTTCCTGTTAAAAATTTCAACCAAAAAGAAAGTGAGAAAGGTTAATGAAATTGCAAGGAGGGCATACTTAGCTGATCGCATTGCTTTTTGATAATCATTTGCCGGTAATAACAAGTTGACACCAAATGCACTATTGTGGATATTCTCAAAATCAGTAACTCCAACCTGATACTGAGGATAGTTTCTGTTTAATTCTAATATCTTGTATGATGCATTAAAGCCGTCTTTACTAATAGAACGATCATCGGGAAGGAATGAACCTGTAAAACTCGGATCTTTCCA
>JBLMZZ010000118.1:0-14423 GCA_050259095.1 Omnitrophica WOR_2 bacterium
AATGCATATTGTTCATCCTGACGGTAATTGGTGATCCCAGATCATGGTCGGCAATAAAATTCTCAGGTTTACATACTGAAACACTATCCATTATTTCATTGAAATAAACGCAAATAGAGGATGGAGAAGTGAAAGAAATATAGCTTGTTGAGGGTACTGTTAGATCTTGATTTATTGAAACTACTGAGTTAATGCGTCCTGGAGTACCCCCATCCTGACAAACAGATGCTTTCCAATTATCAATTTCACCACAGGGATTATTCGCATCTATCTGTTCAATTGACCACCCACCTTCATCTTTTAGATGATTATTATACCAATCAGGCGAATACTCAACTGAATGTATCCATCTGCCTTCATTGTTTTTAAGAACAATTAATGAACCTGTATTTGGTAATGAAAGCCCACTTAAAGCAAATGCACTTCCATATTCTTTAAATAAGGAATCATTACCTGTTCCTGTTACAATGCAATACTCTTTACCTCCTATTGTAATATCTGGTAATAGTTTCTTAGAGTCTCCAATATTCAATTCCCAATCTTTTAAATTGATCGCATTATCAGATCGGTTGTACAATTCGAGATACTCACATTCAGGTAATTTATTAGCAGGGGTAGGGTCGAACATAATTTCATTGATCACTATATCTGATTGCTTTATAGGAGTGTAGGATATAGAAATGATAGTGTCTTTTAATAAATTTCCTGAAAGATCCTTTAATTTCGATAAAGACAGATGGTATATTTTCCCCTCTAAAAAGCTATTTGTAAATACTAAACGAATATTGGCAGTATTACCATTTTCATAATCTACAGTTATTGGGGTATTAATACCCTGATCTATAATATAATTGGATAATTCTGAAATAGATTGCTGTTGCATTGGTTCATTAAAAGTAAGTGTAACAGTTGCCTGATCAATAATAGATGCGGTAGTGACTTGAGGAGATATTGTATCTGTTATGCTACTTCCGGCGAATATATCATCAAACCAGAATTTCTGTGCATTGCTTGATGTGTACTTGCATGTTAAAATAAAATATGGGAATGATTGCCAGTATGATTCAGTGCCTGAAGCTTGATATGAGAAATTAGTATTACCGGTAGAATCGGCCCAAATCTCCCATTTATCATTTTTGCGGGTAATTTTAATCCGTATGTTGTATGCTTTACTGATAAACCCCTCAGACCCTCTGGCAATCAATGTATGTTGATTTGAGTTCAGGCGATAAAGTTCAATAGCATCATTTGAGCCGCTTTCTCCTAATTTGAGATAATAACCATTCAATATTTTGGAGGGATCCTTACTATCTGCAGCAAGATATATTATAGTTTGGTTATTGTCTGAGGGACTGAATCCTGTTTTAACAAATAAATTCCACTCATTACAATCATTCCCATTTAAATTTGTTGAAAGAATGGCAGTACCTTCTCCTGAGGAATTTAATTGAAGTTGATAATTGTCGTTTATTTTAAACTTTTCTATATCGCCGGACCATAGAGTGCCATGAATCAGATCGCCATCATTGAAGTTATCAAATAATTGAGCATTAGTTAAAAGAGGAAAGAAAATTAGCAATACAAGATATTTCATTTTCATGATATTAGAAGCAATAAAATTATATAAATATTGAGAAAATTCTTATGCAAACAGAGTAGTTTAAGGGATTGTGTTTATAACTATTTTTGCCGAGCAAATTGAGAAATTCTGTTTTCTATTAATCAATTTCATAATTACTGATGTTCAGTAATATAAAAATATATACCTCTGAATGAAAATAGCTGTTGTAGGTGCTACCGGGTTGGTAGGAAGTGTTATGTTAAAAGTATTGGAAGAGGGAAAATACATTCCTATAACCTCAATCACCAATATCTTACCTGTTGCTTCTGAAAAATCTGTCGGTAAAGAAATACTTTTCAGGAATTCAAAATATAAAGTTTTAAGTATTGCTGAATGTTTACTTGAAAAACCTGATATTGCTTTGTTTTCAGCAGGGTCAGATGTGTCAAAAGAGAATGCTCAGCTGTTTGTTAAACAAGGATGTGTTGTAATTGATAATTCATCCGCCTGGCGAATGGATGAAGATGTTCCACTAGTCGTTCCTGAGATCAACGGACATATACTAAGAAAAGCAAATAAGCTGATCGCAAATCCTAACTGCAGTACTATTCAAATGGTTGCTGCAATTGCTCCTCTGCATGCTAAGTATAATATTAAAAGACTTGTTATTTCTACTTATCAGAGTGTAACAGGTACCGGAATGAGAGCACTTAAACAACTTATGGATGAAAGGCAGGGAATCAGTTCAGGTAAAATATATCCGCATCCAATTGATCTAAATGTTTTCCCACATGGCGGTACTTTTACTGCAAATGGATATACTACTGAAGAGATTAAACTTGTTAATGAAACGAGAAAGATTATAGGCGATGAATCAATTGCTATAACAGCAACTGTTGTTAGAGTTCCTGTAACTGGAGGCCATTCTGAGTCAGTCAATATAGAATTTAATAATCCTTTTGAGATTGAAGATGTTGTTGATCTTCTTGATAATGTGAAAGGTTTGATTGTTCAGGACGATATTGACAGGGCGGTTTACCCAATGCCAAAGTATGCTGAAGGAAGAGATGAGGTTTTTATTGGAAGAATACGCAGAGATGATTCTATTCCAAATGGATTGAACATGTGGATAGTGGCCGATAATCTTAGAAAAGGAGCTGCTACCAATGCAGTTCAAATCGCAGCTCTGATGATCGAAAATGAATTTGTTAAAGTATAATTCTGCCGGTGAAGATCATTACAGATATCAAGAATCCTGTTAAAATTAACAATCCCGTTATTACTATTGGGACTTTTGATGGAGTTCACGTAGGTCATAGAGTAATTCTGGATGAGGTAGTTAAGAGAGCATTGCAAAAAGGAACTGACAGTGCAGTAGTTACATTTAATCCACATCCACGTATTGTGCTGGGTCAACAAGTATCGCTTCTTAACACAAGAAGTGAAAAAAGAACGATTATTGAAAATTCAGGTGTATCTCACTTGATTGAAATACCCTTCACCACTCAATTTGCCGATCTTGAAGCTGAAGAATTTATCAAATTGTTGGTTGATTTGATCCATCCTTCAGAAATTATCATTGGTTATGATCATGGTTTTGGGAAAAATAGATCGGGTGATATCAAGCAACTTGAAGAATCGGGTAAGAGATATGGATTTACAGTTGTCAATATTGATACTATAGAACTTGGTACTGAAAAAATCAGTTCTTCAATCATAAGAAATCTTTTATTGAAAGGGGATGTTAAGAAGGCATCTGGACTTCTTGGTCAGTATTATGAGATTAGTGGCAGAGTGATTAGAGGCAATCAAATAGGTAAACGAATAGGATATCCCACTGCCAATTTATTTATTGAAGATGCTAATAAACTCATCCCTTCAATGGGAGTATATGCTTCATTAGCAGAACTCAATGGTAATACTTACAGATCAATGACTAATATTGGATTGCGTCCTACTATAAATGCTCATCAACTTACTATTGAAACTCACATATTGGACTTCAATGCGGATATTTACTATGAGAAATTGACTATTAAACTTATAGACAGGATACGTGATGAGCAGAAATTTGGGAGTCTTGATGCTCTTATAGTCCAATTGAAAAAGGACAGGGAGACGACGATTAGAATTTTAGATTCGAAATAATTTTGGTAATTATCACTTTGTTCTTTTAACTGTCAATCCAAGATCTACCAGGCCCGGTATATTTACCCTTGGATTAAGATTTTCAAGTTCAATGGTATAAGTTCCTTCCATATTAAAATAAAATCCTTTCCATAATATTTCGTCGTAATCCCAGTAACTACCTGCAACACTTCCTTTAAATTCATGATTTGAGTCCTTTAGCTCAATATCTTTTTCAAGAACGCGTTCTTCTCCTGAAGGAGTTCTTAGAATTATATTCAATGGCAAATTATCGTAAGGATACTGATCAAGATGTCTGATTGAAAGTACTATATCTGCTTCTGATTTAATGCTTTTCTTATCAATGGGGATGTTAAATGTTACTTTATCGAAACGACCCCATGAGTAATTTTTAAATTCATGAAATTCTTTGTAAATATTCTTTTTTTGACAAGAAAACATTGATAGCGAAGCTATTAAAAAGAAACTTAGGATGTAACGTTTCATAATTGACTTGTTTAATTACAAAAGTACAAAATGCTTGTGACAGAGTTTGTATTTTTGCTTTACAATTTATAGAGCATGGTGAAACAAAAATATTATGTTGTTTGGAAAGGTAGAGAGACTGGAATATTTAAAAGTTGGAAGGACTGTGAGAAACAAATAAAGGGATTTGAAGGTGCGAGATATAAGTCGTTTGAATCAGAGGAAGAGGCAAAAGAAGCATTTGCATCCGGACCATCTTTATCCTTTAAAAAGAAGGTAAAATCAATTAGTACAGATAGCGGAAGCTCTGTTCAGCCGGTTTGGGATAGTATTTCTGTTGATGCTGCATGCTCAGGGAATCCGGGTGTTTTAGAATATCAGGGGGTATATACGGCTACTAAACAAAAGCTTTTTCATCAGGGCCCTTTCCCTGAAGGCACTGTTAATATTGGAGAATTTCTTGCTATAGTTCATGGGCTAAGTTACTTAAAGCAAAGAGCAATAACTATCCCCATTTACAGTGATTCAATGACTGCAATTAAATGGGTTAAAGATAAAAAAGCAAATACTAAACTCGTGCCTAATGCCAAAAACCGCGAATTGATGGAGCTCATACAAAGAGCAGAAACCTGGTTAAAGACTAATACTTACCCAAATCCCATTCTTAAATGGAAAACAGGAGAATGGGGAGAAATCTTTGCTGATTTTGGAAGAAAATAGGAGGGATGCTCTTCATCGTTCCTTACCAGGATAAATATTAATACAATTTATTTATTAAAAGGCTGATTTCTCATCTTGTATGAAGATGGAAATTGCTTGAGATGGATTATGTGAATATTTAAACATCAGTACAAGAACTAAAGCTGCAAGAACTAAAACTATAATTTCTAATATATAGTTATTCGTAAAATACCATATACCTGAGGATAGAATAAAAGACAATAAAAGTAAAATCATGTACCATTTTTGATGTATAAACCCTTTAATGACTAGTGTTTTATCAGTATCTTTTTCGTTTACTATAATTGTATTGCTATAAAAGACAGGCATAACTCGTACCTGCAATAAATAGGTTCCGGTTGGTAACTCAATAACAGAATTATTTTTTATATGGCAGTATTTACAACCGTCTAAAAGCAAGAAAGTATCTTTAAACAGGAAAAATAGCTCAAACGGCTTTCTAATGTGTAATGAAGTCATATTTAGAGTGATTTTGGTCAAATGTAATAATTTGGGCTATACTATAGCTTCAAGAGTTCAAGATTCTTGAAGTAACAATGCTATAAGACACTAAAAATGCTTCATAAATAGTGGCTTCTTAACAAGAATCAAAAAGATTATTATCTTTGCACGACCACTTGCCCTGGTGGCGGAATAGGTAGACGCGTCGGTCTCAAAAACCGATGAGCGAAAGCTCGTACCGGTTCGATTCCGGTCCGGGGTACAACCACTAAATAAATCCCCTGTAAACATTGAGTTGCAGGGGATTGTTGTTTTTTATATAAGGATATAATTAAAGCTAATAAATCAGTAAATGCTAAATTCCAGCACAAAAATTATACTTATCACCTTATTTAGCATCGCAATGGGCTACATGGAGGCCGTTATTGTGGTTTATTTAAGGGCATTGTATTACCCCGCTGGTTTTAACTTTCCATTGATCCCAATGGATAATCGAATTATAGTAACTGAATTATTTCGGGAAACTGCAACGATTATAATGCTCTTATTAATAGGAATATTAACAGGAAGAGGAACTACACAGAAATTTGTCTACTTTTTATATGCTTTTGCAATCTGGGATATTTTCTACTATGTTTTTCTTAAGGTTTTAATAAATTGGCCTGATTCATTATTTACATGGGATATCTTGTTTCTAATTCCTGTTCCTTGGGTAGGACCGGTGATTGCTCCAGTCATTTTATCCATCACTATAATTCTGCTGACTTTAGAAGTACTATTACTAAATAAGCGAAATTATTTAGTGACTTTGAATTTCCGTGACTGGTTATTACTGATTTCAGGTAGTTTAGTGATAATCATTTCATTCACTATTGATTACTTAAGAATCATTATGGCTTCACAGGTGAATACATCTTCGAATATGCTGGAGAACTTACACAGCTTTATTCCTGTTTCATATAACTGGTGGTTGTTTGCAATAGGCGAAATGCTTATTTTATTTGACCTGATTCTTATTTATCTTAAAAGATCGAAATATAAAACAACTGAGAATTAATATCTTGGTATTAACTAGAAATAGTTTCCAGACTTCTTCCATTTTCACATCCTTTTTTCTTTTATTGTTGTTTATGCGATCAATAAATAAATGCTCAAAGTAATGAGTAAGAATGATAACTTAAAGATTTACCTTTTGTTAAAAATGTATAAGGACTTTACTAAACAAAAGACTAAGATGCAATATTGATTAATTTTGTAAAAAAATAGAGATTTAAAGAAATTAGAGAGTTAAGTATGTATAATCATAAAAAAAGAACAATTTATCTACCCATTGCATTTGCCGTTGTAATGGTGCTTGGATTCTTGTTAGGAGCAGCTTTAGTTAAAGTTTCATCCGTAAATAAAGATATAAGTTTACTCCAAAGTCTTCAATCCAAAAAATATGATCCGGTTAGTGATGTAATGGGGTATATAGTTAATGATTATGTTGATTCTGTGGATTCAAAGAAACTCAAACAATATGCTGTACAGGGAATCTTAGAGAATCTTGATCCTCATTCTCAATATATTTCAGCTGATGAATTTAGTGAAGTGAATGAGCCGCTGATGGCTAATTTTGATGGAATTGGTGTGCAATTTCGCATAGAAAATGATAGCGTATATATCATAAATACTATTCAGGGAGGCCCATCAGAAAAAGTAGGTGTGCGTGCCGGTGACAGAATTATTAAGGTTGATAATAAACTAATTGCAGGTGTTCATATTGAAAATCGTGATGTTATGAAGTTATTGAAAGGACATCGCGGTACGAAAGTAAATATTAGTGTATTCAGAAAGGGCCAGCCAAAACTATTAAACTTTAACATCACTCGTGGAGTAATCCCTACTTATAGCATTGATGTTTCATATATGCCTCAGCCTGGAACCGGTTATATTAAGCTCTCAAAATTCTCTGCCAGTACTGCACAGGAATTGAAAGATGCGCTGTTGTCGTTGAAATCAAAAGGGATGCGTCAACTTATACTTGATTTGAGGGGAAATAGCGGTGGTTTCCTTCAGTCAGCTATTGATGTTGCTGATCAATTCTTACCCGGGAAAGATTTAATAGTGTATACACAAGGTCATAACAGGCCTAAAGAAATGGCCTATGCAACCTCTGATGGTTTGTTTGAAAAAGGGAAATTGGTGGTTCTTATTGATGAGGGATCTGCTTCATCCAGCGAAATAGTTGCAGGTGCTCTGCAAGATAATGATCGTGCGGAAATTATTGGCAGGCGTTCATTTGGAAAGGGACTGGTTCAGGAACAGTTATCACTACCCGATGGTTCGGCAATTAGACTTACTGTAGCAAGATATTACACTCCCAGTGGAAGAAGTATTCAAAAACCCTATGTTAATGGTGATGCAAAAGATTATGAGAGTGAACTATATAATAGAATGGTTCATGGAGAATTTGAAAGTGCTGACAGTATTAAATTTAATGACTCTTTAAAGTTCAAGACACGTGCCGGTAAGATTGTTTATGGTGGTGGTGGTATAATGCCTGATATCTTTATTCCGGTTGAGAAGAATGATAAATTAAAGTATTATACCTCTGTACTGAATAAAGGACTGATTCATCAATTCACTTTCGAATATACAGACCAGCATAGATCACAATTAAATCAATACAGGAATTTCGATGATTTCAATAAACGATTTACAATTGATGATGCTTTACTTCAGGACTTTGCTAAATATGCCGAAAAATCCGGAGTGCCAAAAGATCCCAAAGGTATGGGATATGCCCGGGAGGAAATGACTATCCTCATGAAAGCATTAATAGCAAGAAATCTCTATGATGAAAAAGGATTTTATCCTATCTATTTGAAGGAAGATAAAGCTTTCAAAAAAGCTCTTGAGTATTTCAACTCATAAGTCTTGATTTTAACTTTAAAAGAAACATGCTCTTGCCACTTGATTCGTGGATGGGTTAATATATTCATATTAGCCCAGTAGTCAAGGCGGATAATGTATACTACTGCTAATCATTCAGATAAAGATCAATAAATACAAGCACGCACAACAGTGTACTCCTGCCATAATAAGCTGTATTTTTTGTATCTTTATACTGGCAGAGTTATTTAAAACTGTCGGAAAGGAGTCTATATGAAAAAGGCAATCCACTGGCTTCCTCGTATTCTGACTATACTTGCAATTTGCTTTGTGAGCATTTTTGCACTTGATGCTTTTAATAAGCAGCTTACAATACTTCAGCAACTTGAAGCATTCTTTGTTCACATGATACCATCCTTTGTCCTCCTGGTGTTATTAGGAGTCGCCTGGCAGCATAAATTAACAGGAGGAATCATCTTTACGGTATTAGGTATCGCATTTGGAATTTTCCTTTATATCTGGAATCTACGAATCAATCACAACGTATTTATGACTATTGGTATTGTAGCTACTTTAGCATTACCTTTCATTGTAGCAGGGATTCTGTTTCTTCTTGATTATAGGAATATGCACAAAGGAGAATTATTTGAACCTGACACTAACTAATTTAGTTTTGAGCTTCATGATAATAAATAAGCCAAAGCAAGAAGATAAATAATCCTCCGCCTAATACTATACTTTATCAAACAGAATTACTCAACAGTAACGCTCTTGGCTAAATTACGTGGCTGATCAACATTGCAACCTCTCATAACTGCAATATGATAGGATAAAAGTTGAAGAGGAATAGTTGCTATCAGAGGCACTAACATCTCTTCAGTTTCCGGAACTTCTATATAATAATCGGCAAGTTCCTTCACAGTTTCATCTCCTTCAGTAATAATGGCAATAATTATACCTTTCCTTGCTTTTACTTCCTGAATGTTGGAGATAACTTTCTTGTAAGTACCTTTATTAGTGGCAATAATTACTACGGGCATCTCTTCATCAATCAGTGCAATAGGGCCATGTTTCATTTCAGCTGCAGGGTAACCTTCAGCATGAATATAAGAGATTTCCTTTAATTTAAGTGCTCCCTCCATTGCTACAGGATAGTTATATCCTCTGCCCAGGTAAAGAGCATTACGTGAGTCTTTAAATATCTTGGCTAGCTCAATGATCTTATCATTTACAAGCAAAGTTCTTTCTACTTTGGCAGGAATAGAATCAAGCTCAGTAATTAACTGATGAAATCTTGATTTTGAAATAGTGCCTTTAGCTTCAGCAAGCATAAGAGCCATTAAAGTGAGAATGGTAACTTGTGAAGTGAATGCTTTAGTTGATGCAACTCCAATTTCAGGCCCAGCATGTGTGTAAGAACCTGCATGAGTTGCCCGGGCTATTGATGACCCTACAACATTGCATATTCCAATGATAGTAGCTCCTTTAGATTTAGCTAGTTCAATAGCTGCAAGAGTATCGGCAGTTTCACCCGACTGTGAGATTGCAATTACAACATCATCTTCATAGATGATAGGATTCCTGTATCTGAATTCTGATGCATATTCTATTTCAACAGGAATACGTGCTAATTCTTCAAAAAGATATTCACCAACAATACCAGCATGCCATGAAGTGCCGCAAGCAACGATGATAATACGTTTTGCATTTACCATCTTCTGCTTATACTCACTTATTCCACCAAGAGAAACAACACCGGTAGTTGCATTTAATCTACCTCGCATACTGTCTCTTATTGATCTTGGCTGCTCATAAATCTCTTTCAACATGAAATGTTCGAATCCTTCTTTTTCAAGAGCACTCAAATTAATCTCAAGCGTCTGAATGTAAGGTGTTTTATCAATATTTGAGATTGTCTTGATCTTAAAATCACCATTACGACAGACTACAGCAATTTCTTCATCATTAAGATAAACGACATCGCGGGTATACTCTACAATAGGTGTAGCATCAGAAGCTACATAAAATTCTTTTTCACCTATACCAATTACAAGCGGACTTCCCTTACGTGCTACTATAAGTTTATCTGATTCATTTTTATCAATAATAACGATGGCATAAGCTCCAACAACCTGATTGAGTGCTATTTGTAAGGCTTCTTCCAGTAATACTGATTCATTTATCTGTATATCTTCTATAAGATGAATCAAAACTTCAGTATCAGTTTCACTTTCAAATTTATAACCCCTCTTTAATAATTCAAGTTTTAAAGGTGCATAATTTTCAATGATTCCGTTATGAATAATAGCCAGATTCTTTGAGTAAGAGAAGTGTGGGTGTGCATTAACATCATTAGGTTCGCCATGTGTAGCCCAACGGGTATGTGCAATTCCAATAGTGCCTGAAAGATCTTTACCTTTCACTGCTTCTTCAAGATCAGAAACTTTGCCTTTTGTCTTGTATAATTTCAGATCAGAGTTTAAGATGGCAACTCCTGCACTATCATACCCTCTGTATTCTAATCGATGCAATCCTTTTATAAGAATTGGGTAAGCCTGTTTAGGCCCTATATAAGCAACTATACCACACATGATTATCTTTTTTAGTAATCAACAATTTCAAAATGCGAAATTACACAATGATGCAACAACTTCAATAGAATTAATGTTTTGGAAAGTATTCTTTTTTACTCTTTATTTAAGCAGAGTATAGTACACCAACAGCCTTAATCTGCCTGATTGAGCTTTATTTCCATTGATCAAGGCTCTATTACTGATCAAAGAACTGCCATTAGCTATCAGCATAAGTCCATAGTGAGGAATATCAGGATGTAGAATTCTTTGTTGAATGTAACGGGTAATTCTGATACGGTAACTTTTATCATCGATAGAAGTCCCTCCCTGATAAGCAGCTACTTCATTTGCATCAGGCAAAAATCCATAGTGTCCAAGTGAATCAAGCCACCTAATGCTTAGGGAAGTCGGCATAGGATAAAATTCATTCGTCTGATCTCCATTTTCAAGTATAAGAGCTGCTTCATGAATTGCAATATTCTTGTTGGCAAGGTTATTCAAATATGGGAATTCAAGTCTGATTTTAGCACCACCCATTGCCTGAAGAAAAAGCTTTTCATTACCTGAAGTATGATTTCCTGCAAATTGCTCAAGCAACATAGGATCAGCACCCTGATAATCATAATGATTATAGTTGTTAAATCTGGCACAATAAGAATTCATCACAAACTGAAGTTTAGTTGTATCGGTGCTATTGTGATAGTACATTGAAATTAACGACTGTGAATTATTCAAATCAAGATACATAATAGAACCTGTACCGGGTGAAGTTGCCTTTTCGGAAGTAAGATACAGACCTTTGAAAACTCTCAGGAACTTGTCATTTGCTGATAAAGTTAAGCTGTCAGCTGACAGAATTTTATTGGCAAAAGCCTGAGTTAAAGCAATCCTCATGTGAGGATATATTTTAACACCATTAACAGAATCAAATTTCCAGGTATTGGGAATAAATGTAGCTTGTCCGATAACCTCATTATTTACATTTACCGTGTTGAATTGATAATATGATGTGTCCTTACTGAGGGTATCACTTAATTCATACACTTTAATATTCTGAACAGCCATGCTGTCACCATAAATTCCTTTATAGGGAAGTGTAAGAATTAATGAATCAACTACCGGATTGGTTCCAAAATCAATATGTGTTGAAGGAAGCCTGAATTGGGTATAAATTGATGCAGTTGTAGTTCCAAATATAGGGTCAGCAATTGAGCCAAGTAAATTAGTAGTAAGTTCATCGGTTCTTACCGAATCTTCACGTACAGTGTAAGCCTGAATAGTAATGGTATCAATAAAATCATGATTAAGCAGATCGCTTTCCGGGACAAGATCAAGACCAAGAAGATCAGGCTCTTTCTTGCATGACCAAAGAAGAGCAACTAGTGATAATATAATAAATGTTCTGAAGATATTGGTATTACGCACGGTTTGAATATTTGATTTTATAAAAAGCACTGCAAGTTAAACCGTTAATCTACTGAAATAACAGGTGAAGCAAGGATTTTATCATAAAAATTGTTATAAGCATCAATGTACTTATCAGCTTGTAAAGGTAAAACTGGTTTACCTGAAGCATTAGCATAATCAATCAGTTCCTGTTTAGCATTTTCACTTGCAATGATAATTCCCTCCGAGAAATCGATAGCTGACATCATCATGCTTTCGTAAGATGGTTTCTTAAAATGCTTAAGATCTTTATTAGTTATACCATCAAGCTTAATTTTATTAGGGAAATCCTTGTTAAGAATATCATCAAATTCGTCATCATATAGTGATGTAACAACTTTCGTATCAGAAAATAAAGGATTTTCTTTGAAGGCTTTTTTAATATAAAGTGGAATAAGACTAGTCATCCAACCATGACAATGTACGATATCGGGTGACCAACCAAGTTTTTTAACAGTTTCTATTACTCCTCTTGAAAAAAAGATTGCACGTTCTTCGTTATCCTTGAAAAATTTATTGTTCTTATCTCTGAACATAAATTTCCGCTGAAAATAATCTTCATTATCAATAAAATAAATCTGCATACGAGCAGATTGTATTGAAGCAACTTTAATAATTAATGGATGGTCTGTGTCATCAATGATAAGGTTCATTCCCGAAAGCCTGATAACCTCATGTAATTGATTTCTTCTTTCATTAATGTGGCCGAATCGGGGCATGAATGTTCTTATTTCACGACCTTTTTCCTGGATACCTTGTGGAAGATAACGACCTATAGTTCCCATTTGACTATCTTTTAGATAAGGAACTATCTCTTGAGATACAAAAAGTATCCTCGTTTTTTCCATGATTTTTTCTTTTTGTCTTTGAAGATGCAAAATTAGTAAATATTTAGGAAACTTTCAACCTAAATCATTAGACATTGCTAATCAATACGTAATGCTTGCTTCTTAACACCTGATATTTGTCATAGAAACAAAGGGAAATTTATATTATCATCATTTCAAAATTTAATTATTAATGGCCTGAATACTTCATAATGTGCTGATATTTTAATTCTTCAGAGAATTATTTTATCTTTTTGATTTACAATGTTGAATGAGTTTAAGTCAAACATCTGATAATGTTTGAGTAATAATAAATTTTCTGTCTAAATTTTGAAGATTAACCGAACAAATAATTATAAATTTGCCAATTCTTACACACTTCCTTATCTCGAAAGGACTTAACAAAAAATTGAAATAAAATGAATAAAATCAGTTCACATCCTATTCTTGAAATCACATCTGCTGAGCAAGTTACATTTGATTATGAAGGCAAAAAGGTAGTTGGTGAAAAAGGGTTTACAATTGCAGCTGCTTTGCATCAAGCCGGATATCCTATTCATAGTCATAGTCTACAGAATAGGGAAAGGAGTCTTGAGTGTGGAATTGGTAAATGCGGTGCATGTGAAATGCTTGTAGATGGACAAATCAGGAGAATTTGTATCACTAAAGTGGATGGTGTTAAAAAAGTTAGTGAAATACCACATGATTATACTCCAACAGTAGCTTCAATTAACAGAGAAGATTCAATAACAATATACAAGACCGAAGTAGCTATTATAGGTGCAGGGCCAGCTGGTTTGGCTGCTCGTGAAGAATTAAACAACCAGGGAATTGACAATATTGTAATCGATAATAATGAACATATTGGTGGACAATTTCTTATGCAAACTCACCAATTCTTTTTCTTTGAAAAAGAAAAGAAGTTTGGAGGAATGCGTGGATTCGATATAGCCAAAACACTGGCTGGTGATGATCATAAAGGAATTTTCCTCAATTCTACAGTTTGGGATATTCTTGAAGGAAAGAGGATCGCTGTTAAAAACATAAAGACCAACGAAATATACTATGTAGATGCTCAATACATGGTTGTTGCTACAGGTGCTGTTCCTTTTATGCCGGCATTTGAAAACGATGATCTCCCGGGTGTTTACACAGCTGCAGTAGTTCAAAAAATGATGAACACTGAATTAACCTTGTTGGGAAAGAATATACTTACTGTTGGTGCGGGTAACATTGGCTATCTAACATCATATCAATTGATGCAGGCTGGAGCAAAAGTTAAAGCTATTATTGAGGCTCAACCTTTTGAAGGAGGCTTCCCGGTTCAGGCAAACAGAGTTAGAAGGC
>JBLMZZ010000119.1:0-9834 GCA_050259095.1 Omnitrophica WOR_2 bacterium
GGCATCCGGTACCCAGTACTTTTATTTCCATAGGGTGTGTTTGTTAGATTTCGAAAAGATTATTTAAGAGGTTTCTGGCAAGAGTCCAGTTTTCTTTATTGATGCAATATTTAATATACGGCGGATTAATTTCGCCCTGAATGAGGCCGGCTTCTTTAAGTTCTTTAAGATGTGCTGACAAGGTTGACCGGGCAATATTCAGCTGGTCGTGCAAATCGCCGCTGTAGCAACATGTTTTTGTATTGCGGGCAATGTACTCAAGAATATAAATACGCACGGGATGCGAAAGAGCTTTGGCAAATCTTGCTGTTTGATTTTGATTATTGGTATAAATCTCTGCTTTTGTAATCATTTAGTATTTCGTCGAATCACGAAACAAAATTATAGATAATTGTTTATGTGTGAAAATAAAATGAAAAAAAGATTCGTTCGGGAAAGGGAGTAGGCAAAGAGATGTAACTCCGTCCTTTAGGGCGGAGATACAAGATGACCGGAAACGCAAGGGGGCTTTAACCACAGACCGCCCTTTTTTCTGGGGCTAAAGCCCCGATAATGAGAGAGACTGTTTAACTCCGCCCTAAAGGACGGAGTTAAAAAACAAAGATCCTTCGGGATGAAAGACCTAACACTCATCCTAAAAGGAGGAGTTAGGAAAATAAAGATCCATATAGGCAAAGAGATGTAACTCCGTCCTTTAGGGCGGAGATACAAGATGACCGGAAACGCAATGGGCTTTAGCCCCACTTCCATTGATAAAGAGCGATACCGATGACCGCACACCCGACACCAAGAATTACATCGGTAACATAATGATGGCCGGAGTATACTGCGGCAAACCAGATACCGGCCATAAAGAGGACAAGAAGCAGGTTTACTTTTCCCAGTTTAGCTCTTAATCCATAGTATAATACCACAACCGGATAGGCGCAATGAAGCGAGGGGATGGCGGCAAAGACATTTGAATTCTTTGCATAGATAGCATGAAAGACGGGCAGGTGAATCAGCTGATCGAAACGTGCAAAGCCTGCCGTGTTTCCCATTACTCCGGGATGAAATGAAAAGCCGTGAAGTTCAATATACCAGGGTGGTGCTGCCGGATGGATGTAATAACCGGCGAACCCAATCAGGTTGACAATAAAAAAAGTGTAGGCAAAATCGTAATAGACCTGTTTTCGTTTGAAGTAGAGATATACCGCGAAAGCAAGCGGTACAGGAATCCAGTTAAGATAAAAGATGGCACTTATAATATCGGAGGTTATGGAATGATGCCGGTTAAAATACTCGTTGGGAGTGATGATTTCTCCTGCCTCTTTAATACCGAAGTGTGATTTTTCGAAGAAGTATAGTCCGGAAATATCAACACTATTGACCAAATAGTTGGGATACAACTTCATAAGGTCATATAGAATTGCGAAAATGACAAAGATGGTAAATGCCAGCATGAACTTTCGTGTTTCGGCATTAATCCATAGCATTACATTATAAAAGGCAATAATAACATAATGCTCTATACCGGGCACTGTAAACAGGGATAAAAAGAGCAGGTAAAGAATAGAAATCAGGAATGCCGATATTTTAATCTTCAGTGAATTACTCATTACGGCAAGGGCATTTGTCTTTATATACTTGCGCATTCTGTTATTTATTTCAGTTTATCGCGGCAGTTCATGAGTCGGTTAATGGCAGTGATATTTGAGAAGATTGCCACAAACACCATTGGAATTGTGAAGATGGAGATTGTTTCAATTACGCGTACACCATCGAAGAAGAGACGCTGATTGCCACCTGTTGTTGCCGATACGATGCCACAAATAAGACCCGACAAACCGATTGCTACAATTCTTTCGGGGCGTTGCATGAGACCACCTTTGCACTCAATACCTGTGCCTTCGGCTCTTGCCCGCACATAACTCACCATCATTGAGCCAACCAGGGCAAAGAAAGTAATGAGAGAAGTGAGCAGATAATGGTGTGAAACCAGGAAATAGCAGATGCCAAGGAACATGATCAATTCGCTGTAACGGTCGAGCACAGAGTCATACAGTGCACCAAAGCGTGAAGCCATATTTCCTTTGCGTGCTACTTGTCCGTCGAGCATATCAAACAAACCGGCAAAAAGCACAATACCGCATCCCCAGGCAAGCCAGGAAAGGTCGCCCTGCTTTCCCTGCTCCCCTCCTATAATCAATACAATGGCAGCAAGGATATTGAGTGCCAATCCGGTTGTGGTTATAACATTTGGCGTTACCCCTGTTTTTACCAGTAACCCGACAAAAGGATCAATTATTACATAAATTATACGTTGTGCTTCGTCTCTTGCTCTCATGGTTGCGTCTTCTTTAATTTGGTAACTGTGTGACCGTTATAATTAAAAACGAATCTTTTCTGCATGCTGAAATTAAACGTAATGCCGATCAGTACGGCTGTAATGATCTTCGAAATAATGTAATTGAATTTTACAAGTTCGGTGAGTATAATTACAAAGGTAATATTGAGAAGTATGCTGATGACCCATGTTAATAAATATCTAAACAACTGTCGCCCGGCAGGCAGATAGCTGGCTTTGAAGACCCACTTACGTCCGAGCAGGAAGTTAACAATCCCTCCGGTAATACTTCCGGTGGATGTACTGATAAGATAATTGATCCCTGCAATTTCGGTGAGCAGGATTGTGACTGTGAAGTCAATGAGGGTTGCGATAATGGCAGCAGTCTGAAATTTGAAGAACAGACTAAAAAAGTGTTTTGTCATTACTTCATCGATAAAGTTAAGAACACATCAGGCAATAAAATCAAGGCGATCTGCAAGATCAGGTTACTGTATATACCCGCAATAATATCGTCGGTCATCACACCAATCCCTCCACTGAGTTCTTCAGATTTTCTGATTCCCAGAGGTTTTACAATATCAAAGAACCTGAACAGGATAAAAGCAGCCAGCATGGTAATCCAGTTTGTTCCAACCCAGAGCAAACTAATCCACATACCGGTTGCTTCGTCAATAACAATCTTTTGAGGGTCGTTACCCCATTCTGCTACAAGCTTATCTGCCCCAATTATTCCCAGCACAGTAGCAAGAATGATTAAAAGCAACAGCCAGAAGTAAGGATATGGAGCAAAGTGAATAATTAACAAGGCAGGTATAAGGGCACCGAAAGCTCCCATGGTTCCGGGCGCAAACGGACTATAACCAAGACCTCCAAACGTAACAATTGCTTTCCAGTACTTATTTCTCCTCATAATAATCAAGCCCGAGGTGAGTAATAAGATCCTCGTTCTTCAGATGTCGGAGGGTATTCTCCAGCTTCATTAATTGTCTGAAAAGATCGTGTTGCGGCTTAAGGCCTTCGGCAGCCTGGGGTGACTTGAAAAAGAACGACAGCCATTCCTGGATACCCCACATGCCTGATCTTTTGGCTAAGTCAAGCAACAGGGCAAGATCAAGCACTATGGGAGCTGCAAGTATTGAATCGCGGCAGAGGAAATTGATCTTTATCTGCATTTTGTAACCAAGCCAGCCAAAGATATCAATGTTGTCCCAGCTTTCTTTGTTATCACCACGTGGAGGATAGTAATTGATCCTGATCTTGTGATAGAGATCGTGATAAAGATCGGGATTAAGTTCAGGTTCAAAGATATTAGAAAGGCTACCGAGCTTAGAAACCTCCTTTGTTTTGAAGCTTTCGGGGTCATCGAGTACTTCACCGTCGCGATTACCAAGAATGTTTGTTGAGAACCATCCGTCAACACCCAGGTTTCTTGCTTTAAGGCCCGGTGCAATGATTGTTTTCATGAGTGTTTGTCCGGTTTTAAAGTCCTTACCGCAGATGGGCAACTGCATATTCTTAGCCAGTTCGGTCATAGCAGGGAAGTCGCATGAGAGATTGGGAGCTCCGTTTGCATAAGGTACACCCGATTTTAGTGCAGCATATGCATAGATCATGCTTGGTGCAATAGCAGGATTATTATCGAGCAGTGCATCTTCAAAGTCAGCCAATGACCTGTGAATCTTACTTTCCTCAATATAAACTTCAGTAGAAGCGCACCACACCATTACAAGTCGTGAGCAGTTGTTCTTTTCTTTGAACTCCCTGATATCTTTCATGAGTTCATTGGCAAGATCCATTTTGGTTTTTGCCTTTTTAACGTTGACACCTGAAAGGTTATGAACAAAGTTCCTATCGAAAACAGCTTTCATAGGTTTAATGGCTGCCATTTCAATCTTTAGTTCGGTGAGGAGTTGTTTATCAATCACACCTGCTTTCATGGCTGATTCATAGGCATTATCTTCAAAGATATCCCAGCCGCCGAATACAATATCATCAAGTGCAGCAAGAGGCACAAACTCTTTGATCTTTGGATTACGGCCTTCGGTTCTTTTACCTACCCGTATGTTTCCCATTTGGGTAAATGACCCTATTGGCAGGGCAATACCTTTTCTAACAGCCAGAACACCGGCAATAAAAGTTGTGGCAACAGCGCCTAGTCCGGGTAAAAGTATCCCGAGCTTTCCTTCAGGTTTTTCAATTTCGACTTTCATAGAGTATATTTTAAAAAGGTTCCTAAAATCTACAGTCGGGGGGTATTGAAATACAAGATTATCTTCTACAATGTTTTAGTAAAGAGAGGATTTTGAGCATCGAGGTCCTTTCCATAACATCGTCTTCGGATGTGCTGACGGTTCTCATAATCAAGAAAAGTGAGATAAGCAGCCGTATTATATTCGAGTGAACTGCTCGAAACGGCATATTTAATACCATCTTCGATATAGTTTTTCATCATTTCGGCAAAGAAGATTGCCGGTAGGCCCTTGTTGTGATACTTCATCTTCACACCCTGAAGGAGCATATCGACGGTATCATTATAACGAAGAGCTTTGAGAATATGAAAAAATCCAAAGGGAAAAAGGGTTCCTTTAGCCTTGATAAGTGCTTTAGACAAAGAAAGTAAAGAGATGCCGAACCCTGCAACCTCATCATTGGGATCGAGAATAAAGCATACATACCGGGGATTTATCTGAGGAAAGTACTGTTTTGTATAGGCTTCGATTTGTGCGGGTGTTAATGCGACAAAACCATACAACTTAGAGTATGCTTCATTTAATGTATCAAACATTTTAGGGGCATAAGGCAACAGATCTTTTGCCTTTTTAGCAGGCAGAACGCGCAGGTTATATCTTTCTTTTACAATTTCGGCAATACGGGTAACTTTAGCAGGAACGGAATCGGGCACCTTTATCTCAAACTGTATCCAGTCAACTTCCTTATGGTAACCATTTCTTTCGAGGTGGATGGGGTAATAAGGATAATTGTAGAGGACAGCCTGTGTGCCAATTTCATCAAACCCCGAAATGAGCATCCCTTCAAGATCCATGTCGGTAAATCCCAATGGACCGTGCATATGTGTCATTCCATTACTTAAAGCCCAATCTTCGGCAGTCTTGAACAAAGAATCTGAAACCTGGGCGTCATCAATAAAATCGATCCAGCCAAATCGTGCCGACTTTTCATTTCTCAGTCTATTGGAAGAATGACTGATAATACCGGCGATGCGGCCAACTGTTTTACCACCTTTATAAGCGAGCCAGTATTTAGCATCGCAATATTCAAAAGCAGGATTACAGTCTTTTCTCAGTGATTTTCGTTCGAAAGAATGAAGTGGTGTTACTCGGTAGGGGCTCCCTTTATAAAGTCTGTCGGGAAATTTGATGAATTCATCTATTCCGGAATTTCCGGTCACTTCTTTAATTTCAACCATAATCTTTGCTCGATTAAGTTAAAAACGGTTCCAATTCAGCAAATAAAGATACTAAAATTGTTGCCAAAAGCAAAAACTATGGTACAGATTCTCAATTCTTACTTAGACACACAAAGCGTGGAAAGTGCGAGGCAGGTGATTTAAGCAAAAAGGCCCCATTGTAATTCATCAGTGCCGTAACTTATGCCTGAATGTTTCTTCTCATAGTTATATTCAAGTATTTCGTCCCCGTCATCGACCAGTACTGACATTAAAGTGCCATCTGAAGGATCCACCATTATAGTGATGATACTCTGTGAAGTGCGATATTGTGAAGTTAGTAAACCTGCAGTTGTTCCTATTGAGTCCATTTGATAAGTTATTTATAGTTACTTGTAATTGTAATCAGTTGATTGCGAGAGCGCTTCGTAAAGTTTTGCAATATCATTTTGCGATCTTTCAATAACTATAACAACGTACTTTACATAATGTTAACTTTCTGTTACATAATTTGCACTTTTTTTTAAAAATTTTTTTTTCAAGGAAAAAATAGAGAACAATCTCTTTCATTATCGGGGCTTTAAGCTTAGAAAAAGACGGTCTGGGGCTAAAGCCCACTATGGGTTTCCGTCATCTTTTATCTCCACCCTGAGGACGGAGTTACGTCTCTCAGCTCAAATGATCTTTGTTTCGAGGATGGAGTTATTTCTCTCAGCCATTATTTTGGACACTCATGACGCTATTTTAGTGAGACTCGTGTTTATTATAGATATTATCAATCAACTAAGAGGTTATTTACTAATTTAAAGTCTGAAAACGATGAAAGCAAGCCTTGTAAGCAATTTTTCCATTGACAGGAAAGATAAGAAAATCAGAGTTGAAAGAGAATTTGCAGCACCACTTGAAAAAGTATGGGCCGCCTGGACCGACAATGAACTGCTTGATATGTGGTGGGCACCTAAACCATGGAAGTCTATTACCAAAACAATGAAATTCAAGGAAGGAGGCTATTGGCATTATGCAATGGTTGGTCCTGATGGAACTGAACAATTTGCCCGTGCAGACTATCTTAGCATAATACCATTGGAAGAATTCAGAGTTCAGGATTCATTTACCGATGCAGGAGGTAACCTTGATAAGAATTCACCAACAGCTATTTGGAGAGTAAGATTTAGTGAGACGGTGAACAGTACACTTGTCCACATTGAAATAGATTTTAAAGATGTAAGTGATCTTGATAAATTAATTGAAATGGATTTCAAAGAGGGATTCACTGCAGGATTGCAAAATCTGGATGAATTACTATCAGATAACACTGTAGAATTTTAAACGTTCACTATTTTCTCACCACCTCTCCATTTGAGGATTAGCTTAAACTTCATATTTGATCTTATTTTGATGGACGGTTCATCGTATGGTGAGTTGCGCTTTTCACAAAGGAAGTCAATGGTTCCTGATTTCCCGAAAGGATAATTGGTAATCCCGAATTCATCTGTCAATCCAATATCCCAGATTATAGTGTTCTCAGGTACATTGGGTCGAATGCCAAATACATACTCAAAAAGTACTGAAATAGGGACGATGCCAGTCCAGCCAACAAAATCACGCCTGTCATTTCCCTGCACTTTATCCGGGGCATAGTTTTCGAAGAATGTACCGGTAGTAGTGAAGACAGACACAACATTATTGAGATGGTTCATAGCGATTTCTCTTGCAAGAGAATCTTCTCCATATTTTGTAAGTCCACGAAGAATCATATAATTAGTGGGTGCCCACACGCTTCCTTTCCAATACCCCCCATTGGGATCAAAGTCAGGATGGTCAGCCGACAGCGTTGCAACTCTGTGCACTCTTGCAAATTCCTTAGTGTTTTCAAGATGATCTATAAAAGACTTTTTAGATGTTTGAGGAAGAATACCGGATAACAATGCCCAATACGAAGCAACACTCTTCACCTTCGACAGCGTACCATCGCGGTAACGGTCAAAATAGAAGCCTTCCTTATCGTCCCACATCTTGCTGTTAATAAAGGCCGACAACACTGTTACTTCCGTTTCAATATCCTTAACATCAGCTGCTCGCCCTAATACCTTTGCCATCTCCATAAGGATATTACCGGCAAAGACTTGTTGGCACGAAATATCAATCCACGACATAAACCCATGACTCCAGGCCTCATTATAACCAGGTTGAAGACGTGGTTGATTATCCATACCACAACCCCATCCACTTGACCAATACGTGCCATCGGGCCATGACCTGTTGTCTCTGAACCATTGGTAATAAGCAAGTAATGGAGGGAATACTTCCTTCAAACGCAATGTATCATTGAAATTGAGGTAATACTCCCATTCAGTCCATGGGAATAAATTTGGACCAGTACTTGATGGATCAAACCGCTCAAAAAAGTCCTGGCCATCTGATTCTTTTATCTCTCTGCAAATAAAACCGTCTTTATGCTGCTTGGTATAGAAGTTATTTAATGTATTTTGAAAGTTAAAAGCGCGTGATCCATAGCGCCCAAACATCAGCATAAAATGCGAATCCCACATAAAGATGTGTTCGTTAAATGCCGGGTCAATAAATGGAGAAATAAAACCATTTACTTCGTGTTGGGGCCCATGTACATTAGCAAATGCTAATTGCCACGCCTTATAGTAAGCTTTTATTACATCAGGTCGTGCAGGCCAAAGAGGTTGTGGCAATTTCGCTTTAACATCATCATATACCGGCAGTTTGGAAGTATCGGCATTTCTACCGATAAACCGGTTTTCCTTAACGTATTTATTCTCGATATGTGTGTCGTAATACATTTGTGCCATAGAAACATTAAACATCCCTGCCATAATGAATAAAACTACTAAAGGGATTCTATAATTCATAAAGGTCACCATTAAGTACAATATACAAATATAAGTATTTTGAACCTAAAATGCTTAGGATTATTCCATCATGTAGGGATATCTGTAATCAACAGCAGGCATGAAAGTTTCTTTAATGGTACGTGGACTAATCCATCTTATGAGGTTGAATTCACCACCGGCTTTATCGTTTGTACCTGAGGCTCTGGATCCTCCAAATGGTTGCAAACCAACAATTGCACCGGTTGGTTTATCGTTTATATAGAAGTTACCTGCAGCATAACGGAGTTGTTCGCACATTAATGAAGCCTCTACCCTATCGTGAGCAAAAACAGCACCTGTAAGTCCGTAAGGCGAAGTAGAATCACATAATGAGATCGTCTCCTGCAGTTTATTATCGTCATAAACATAAACGGTTAGCACAGGTCCGAATATCTCTTCTTTCATGGTGTGGAAATGCGGATTTGTGGTTACAATAACGGTTGGTTCTACAAAGTAACCGTTAGATTTATCTCCTTTACCGCCAAGAATAAAGTCAGCATTCTGAGAATTCGCCACAAGATCAAAGTACCTCATGATGTTATCAAATGAGCTTTCATCGATGACCGCATTAATGAAATTCATTTTATTTGAAACATCACCACACTTCACTTCATGGCCTATTCGTAAAAGTTCTTGTTTGATGCCATCCCATAAAGAAACAGGAACATACATACGAGAGACCGCAGAGCACTTTTGTCCCTGGTATTCAAACGCACCTCTGAAGGCATTAACCGCCGATTCAATAATATCGGCAGTTGGGTGAATAAACATAAAGTTTTTACCTCCGGTTTCACCTATTAATCGCGGGTATGATCTATAAAGCGAAAGATTTTCGGCCACTCCTTTCCATAAACTATTAAAAGTGGCATTTGATCCGGTGAAATGTATACCGGCAAGATGCGGGGATTTAATGACAAGGTTTCCTATAAATGAACCGCTTCCGGGGATAAAATTGATTACCCCATCAGGCAAACCAGCTTCCTTAAAAATCTTCATCAGTATATAATTTGAAAGCAAGGAAGTGGTGGCCGGTTTCCAAACTGTCGTATTGCCCATCATTACAGGCGCCATGTTTAGATTAGAGGCAATGGCTGTAAAGTTGAAAGGACTCACTGTAAAGACAAAACCTTCAAGTGGACGGAACTCCATCTTGTTAAGCTGATTAAAAGCTGAAGAAGGCTGCATTTCATAAATCC